>SKLK01000173.1 GCA_007123265.1 Kiritimatiellia bacterium | reverse complement strand
CGGTTGGCTGCTCTCGACGTCTGGGAATGCCGGCCATTTTCGCGCGAGTGGTGAATCCAATCAAACCCTTCAAGCAGACGCATGGGGATTGTGGGCGAATAGCGGTGGCGAGAGTGAGGCGGTGCGCCCATTTGTTGATCATCTGCACGAAGGCGATCGGTTTGAGCTCTACTTCGAAAACAATTGGATTCAGGATTTTGGCTCAGTGGGTGTGGCGCTGCAAAACCGGTTCGGCCAGAATCTGGTCGAGTTTCTGTTCATTGGCGGTGATGCAGAATACTTGGTGAATGATGCGGAACTGGCGCGCCCGACGGGAATTAGCTGGACCGATCAGGGTTTGACGATCGCCTTCGAGTTGCTGACTCCGCAAACCTATCGCTTGCGGGTGGACGATGACGAGGTATTGACCGGAACCTTTGCGACGACTTCGGAACAGTTGGCCACGCAAGTACGAATTTTTAACTTTAATGCCGGTGGTGGTTGGGAGCGAAACGTCTATTTTTCAAATATGGCCATTAGCGGGGATCCGTTACCCAGTGTCACGCATGCTGCCACCCGGACCATTAATCGTCGTTACGGCCCGCACTTCCAAGCCTTGCCAGGTGAAGAGTCTGGCCTCACCCGTATTCGTTTTCCAGTGACGCAAACGAGTTATCGCTATGATGTGTTGGCCTCTACGAATCTGGTCGATGGCGACTGGGTGTCGATGCAGTTCAATCAACAGGGGACGGGGGTACCGATGGAGTTTACCGTAACTAACGCACTGGAGTCGTTATTCTTTCGTACCGTCGTTACACCGATGAATTGAGGCGGACTACGGGGCCGTCACGCCCATGCGCAGGGCGGGCAAGGTTTCGCTGGTCAATGTGTTGTTCAGGTCGAACAACGCCCACCCACGGGCGCCTTGTTCGCGCAGACCGCTGATTTGCCGGATCACCTGGTCGGGCGATAACTGACTTTCTGCAGCGGTGACACCCAGACCCGGATAAATCCGATCGCGCAGTCCCGGCAAGGCGAGTTGGGCACGGGTCCACTGCATGAATTGGGCGTAATCAGCGGCGTAATTCATTGGCACAACGAAATCCAGCCAATCCTCGTAAAGCCAGGCGGCCCAGTCTTGACCGATGCTATCGATGACCTGCGGATAGCCGCCCCAAACCGCTGCAGAAAGCGTCAGGTCGGCGCGGACCTCGCGCAAGGCTTGGTGGACGCGGTACACGGCGTAATCGATGCGCTCACGACGGAAGCGACGGAAGGCCTCGTCCAATTCTCCTCCGGGCAGGGCCGCTTGCGGCCATGGCGAAGCAGCGCGCCCCAGCCACGCTTCAAAGATGGAACGGGTATACGGCGAATAGCAGGCGCGTCGGTGCGGGTAGCGGATGTAATCCAAATGGATTCCGGTCACTGGGTAGCGCTGGGCAAGGTCGACCAAACTGTCGACCAATAGTTGGACATTGTCAGGATGCGCCGGATTCAGCCAGGTAATATCCTGTCCGTCGGCATCCTGGACCAGTCGTCCCTCAGCGCGCATCTGTTGCACAAAATCGCCTGGCGCACCCGTTAGGCTCCAGCAGACCACCCACGCATGGAGTTCGACCCCGTGTCGTTGTCCGGCCGCCAGTGCCTGATCAAGTTGATCTCCATACAGTCGGTACGTGGTCGAATGCGGTAACACCTGACTCGGGAAATGGGCGACTCCGCCCCACAGCATGTTCGCCAACATCACATTCACCCCGTGCTGGGCCATGAATTGCATCGTGGGTTCCCAGGCCCCCGGTGCCAGGCCGGTACCTCGATGGTCCCACACCGCCCGCCACTCGGAACCCCGGATCGGGGCGATTGAGCGCGCATACGCCTCCAGCAACGTCCGCCGCAAGGCCTGCTCCACCTGCACGGTTTGAGGAAAGCGCCCATGACCGTACAGCAAATGCAAGCGCCGGTGCTGTTCTTCGGCGCTGGTCAACAAGGCATTTCGAGTCGCGCGGTGAGGCGCCCGACGGCCCGGCGCCAATCCTGCGAGTGCGTCATCGAACGATACAAACGGGCCAATCCGTCCGGCCCGCTGGATCGCGTGACTCGCCATGGCCGGCCACAGGTCCGGGTGCAAATGCGCCATGATCCCGGCCAACATGTCCCGCTTATTCGCTTCGTCACCCGGCAACACGATGTGCGTCATCCACGCCCCGCGCGGTGAAATAACCCATGCAGGATCGGTGCCCGGTACTCCCTGTGCCGAATCCCAATAGGCCAGCACGCGGCTGTCGGGGGATGCAGGATAGACGGGACGGATGTTCCAGGAATCCTGATGTACGCGCTGGGGTATAAAGGCTACGGCCTCGTCAACAAAGCGTATCGAGGCCCATTGCCCCGGTCCATCCGCAGCCTGATACTCGCCGAGTCGGAACCCCAGTAGTTCGGCCAACCCGGCATCAGACGAGTAAAAGACCATCAGCCGCCCACCGCGCTGCACAAATTCACGGAGCAACCGTCGTTGCGGCGTAGTCAAGGTCGGAGCGTAGGGTAGAACGACGACCTGCGCCCGACGCAAGCGCTCGGCATTCAATTCCGCGTCATCCAAAACCGCATGCGAAACCGCGCGGTCGGACAACAACTGACTCACCCGTTGCGCTGCCCGGCGGGAGGCATTACGTTCGCCGGCCTCCGGCACCAGGGAGCGAACGACGAGCACATCCGGATTAACCGCTGCCAGCCGGTGCAGGGTGAGGGTACTGCGTCGGCTCTCGCCCCGCCAAGGCGAGAGGCGGATGCGTTCGATCTGATGCCAGCCGGCGGGTCGACCTTCGGTTTGGAAATCCGCCTTCATCATGGTCAGCGTCTGTCGTCCCGCCTCCCGGATCGGTCGGCTCCAGATGTACCAGCCATCGCCACTCTTGAAGTAGATGGCGAGCGCGCGTAGGGATTCCGGTTCAGGTACGCTGACGTCCAGATGCAAGGTATCGAAATCAGCGAGGTCCAAGGTCACGCCGTGATCCCAGTATGCCCGGTCAACATCCTCGTCAAAGGGCAGGGGGACCGTCATCGCGCCGGGCTCGGCACTCAGAATCGGCGGGGACCCCCCTTGGGCAATCCATTGCTGTTGGGCCTGCACACGATTGGGATAGGCAAAGGATTCTATCAGGCCCGCGTGGGCCGAAAACGATAGCCCCCACAGGGCCAAGCCAAAGGTGAACCATCGGCGAAAACGGGAGAAGTATGTCATCATCTTTTCCAAAAGCTGGGTAAAAACAAAACCAAGACGGTATATAACTCAAGCCGGCCAAGCAACATCAGGAACGTCATCAACACTTTGCCGCCGGAACCGATATGCGAAAAATTCTGAGTGGCGCCCACTGTGCCGAAAGCCGGCCCCATATTGCTTAGCGCCGTGACCACGGCGCTGAAGGCGGACTCCAAGTCCGGCGTGAATAGCGTCATCGCCAGGGTGCCCAGCATCCAGATCATCATGTAGATGACAAAGTAGGACGTCACTTTCGAGATCACATCCTGGGAAAGCGTATGGGGACCGATCTTAACCTGAACCACCGCGTTGGGGCGCATAAACAACCGGATCTCCCGCACGGCCTTCTTCATCAAAACGAAGACGCGAATCATCTTCATGCCGCCCGTCGTAGACCCCGCGCAACCGCCCACAATCATTAAGAGCAACAAGACGAAGCGGGAAAAGGCCGGCCACTGATCATAATCCGCCGACACGAAACCTGCCGAGGTGATAAACGTGGTCACTTGAAAGACCGCCGCCCGTAGACTGTGCGTAAGCGACGAATTGGAGTGGGCCAACAGGTTCCAGGTCACAACAAGAATAGCCAACACCCATACGCTCATAAAAAATCGCAATTGCGGGTCGCGGAAATAGACGATTGGACGTCCTGTCAGGGCGCGGTAGTGAAGCGGGAAGCTGATGGCGCTGAGCAGCGCCACCCCGGCAATGATCAGTTCGACCGCGACACTTTGAAAGTGGGCAATACTGGCATTGTACGTCGAAAATCCGCCGGTCGCCGCCGAGGTGAGGGCGTGATTGATGGCATCGAACCAATTCAGGCCTGCCCACC
The DNA here is from genome assembly GCA_007123265.1 of Kiritimatiellia bacterium. Taxonomy (GTDB): domain Bacteria; phylum Verrucomicrobiota; class Kiritimatiellia; order SLAD01; family SLAD01; genus SLAD01. The sequence goes on along the minus strand of SKLK01000173.1, from coordinate 33,910 downwards.
GCAACGCGACCAGTGCCACGAGCGTCAGCAAAACATACAGTCCCCACAGTAGCTTCGCGGTCGAGGCGATCCGCGGGGTCAAGCGGTCTTTCGATGGACCGCTCATCTCCGCATTGAACAACTGCATGCCGCCGACGCCCAGAAACGGCAAAATCGCGACGGCCATGACGATGATACCCATCCCGCCATACCACTGGGTCAACGAACGCCAGAAAAGGATGCCCGCCGGTAGGGCTTCGATATCCACCAGCGCCGTTGAACCGGTGGCGGTAAGTCCGGACATGCTCTCGAACATGGCCGCGAACGGATCGGGGATGGCCCCGGTCAATAGATAGGGAATCATCGCCACGATCATCGCGGCCAACCAGCCGAAGACGACAATGCCGAACCCGTCCCGCCGCGATAAATCAATCGGTCCACGCGTATAATACCAGAGCGCACCGCTGATCAACAACGACAGCAGCGAAGCTGCACGCATTCCTTGTTGCACGGCCCACGCATCATTATACAGCCAAGAGACGCCGTAGCTGGCGAACACGCCGATGGTAATGAAGGCCAATAGAAAAGAAATCAGATGAAAAACGGCTCGAATGTTCATGGTTGTTTGGGCCGGAGCTGTTCGTCAAATCGACGAGTGTCAGGAACGACTCCGCAATTTACGTAAGATATGATTTGCGGCTTTCGGCAGCGCAAACAAGATCAATCGGTCTTTCGCTTGCAAAACCAAGTCCCCCGTCGCCGAAATCACGGCGTCCTCCCGTAATACCGCAGCGATAATTCCGCCTTTCAAGGCACCAACATCCTCTACCGAACGGTTCACCCACGGGCTGTCGGCAGGCAGTGTGACCTCGATCAATTCGCCCGGCAAACTATAGAGGGTGGCCGCGGCCTCGATGTGGGTGCCACGAATGAACCGCGAAATGGCGTTGATCATCGAAGTGTAGGGATTCACCGCGCGGTCCAAGAGACTCAAACTATTGATAATTGGCGCATAGCCGGCCTTGGTTACCTGTGCCGCCGTGAAGGAGGCGCCTCGCTTTTCGGCCAGCAAACAACAAATGATGTTGTTTTCATCGTCATCGGTAGCCGCCACGAAAGCGGTGTCGGAGGTGATCCCCACCTCGTCCAAGGTGGCCGGGTCCAGTGGGTCGACCTTCAGGATCAGGGCGTTGCCCAAGCGATCGGCGCAATATTCCGCGCGTTCAGGGTCTGGTTCCAAGATTACCGTTTCAGCCGGAACGCTCTCCAGCAAGGTCGCCAAGTGAAAGCCCAGATCGCCGCCACCGGCAATCACGATCCGCCGAAAATCCCGCTGTTCCGGATAGGCCCAGTGTAAGAATTTGCTGATGGCGTCCGGGTCGCCGACCATGTAGACGTCGTCGCCAAACATGAACTGCGTGTCGCCCCGCGGAATCGATAGATCCTGTCCGCGCTGCAAGGCGATGAAGCGGATTTGGTTGATCAAGTCCGATCGGGGAAACTGGCTCAAACTGGCCATCGCCATGGGGCTGTCCATGTCAACCTTGATCCCGACCACCACCGCGCGCTCGGCCAGCACGTCTACGACCTCAATCGTGCCCGGCAGACGCAAGACATTGAAGAGGTCGTGTGCGCATTCCTCTTTCTGACTTACCACCAAATCAATGCCGAGGGTGCGCAAATCGAATGGACCACTTTCATTGATGTAGTCCGTGTTCGAAATACGGGCGACCTTGTGCGGGGTTCCGGCGGCGTGGGCCAGTAGGCAGGCCAGAATGTTTACTTCATCCTTGCTCGTCACGGCCACCAGCAGGTTGGCTTTACCGATTTCAGCTTGCTGCAACGTTTGCGGGCTCGAACCTGGTCCGACGATCGTCATGACGTCGACTTGCGATTCGATTTCGGCCAAGGGCGCGGCCGACTGATCGATCATGATCACATCATGCCGCTCCGCACACAGCCGGCGCGCTAATTGCTGGCCGGCTGCGCCGGCACCTACGATGACAACTCTCAAAGTGAGTACTCCTGTTGATTGGGCACCATTATTCACCGGCATGGGGTGCATTCAAGTCTTAATCAAAGACTTCCCGGGGCAGCGACGCGCTTCATGCCAATGAACGGCGGTGAAATGGTATTGGCCTCTGTTCAGCGCTGTGCTAGTTTGCCCACATTTCAAGCATGAATGCCCCATCACGAACGATCATTTTAATTTGGCTACTGGTTTCCGGGTTCGGCTGGGGTCCCGCTGTTCAGTCCGAATCGGTTGAGTCACCGGCTGTTCGCGAACCGGTTACGGTCCCGGGCCGCGCCGGTGGGGAGCAGGATTTGCCGATCGAAGTGGATGCCGACCGGTTGGAGTATGACTGGGCCACGCGTGTGCTGGAAGCGATCGGCGATGTGGTGGTGCGCCAAGGGGTGGATACACTCTACGCGGATTACGTCCGCATTGACCTCGAGACGCAGGATGCGCTGGTGCAAGGCAATATCCGTTTCGAACGCGTCAGCGGTCTGTGGCAAGGCGAGTCGTTGCGCTACAATTTTGCGACGCAAACCGGTGATATCGGGCCGTTCGTCGTTCACAATGAGCCCTACTTTGTCTCCGCTCGCGAAGCACGGCAAGTGAGTACGAATCGCGTGGAAATGCGCGGCGTGCGGCTGACCACTTGCGCCCCCGAAGAGCGTCAGGAGTTTGCGATCCGGGCGCGGTCCGCCAGCTTGACGGACGGGTCGATTGTGCGCGCGCGACATGTGGTTCCGCGCCTATACGGGGTCCCGCTCTTTTATGTGCCTTATATGAAGCGGGATTTAGAGAGCCGCAGCAATATCACCATTATCCCTGGCTACAGTAGTCGGCATGGTGCGTATCTATTGACGGGATACAACTACTACCCGATCGATCAAGTGCGGGCGACGACCCAATTGGATTATCGTGAGCGACGCGGCTGGGCGGCGGGCCAACGCTTCCGCTGGCGATTCCCTGAATACCGGGCGTTTGGCCGGTTTCAAGCCTATTACGCCAGCGATGACCGGCCGCTGGTCTCTTCCCGGCAGCGTCCTTTTCGCGAAGGATTGGTGGATCGTGAACGCTACTGGTTTGGTCTCAGTCATGTGCAAGGGGTAGGGGACCGCAACCTGTTGATCTCGGAGGTCAACTATTTGAGTGATCCCTTTGTGCTGGAGGATTTCTTCGACAGTGCCTTCCGCCGGCAGGTGCAGCCGGAAAACCGAATCAGTTTCTCGCGTCGCTCGGACAATTACACAGCGGGCATATTGCTCAACATGCGGCTCAACGATTTCTATAATAACGTCAATCGCATGCCTGAGCTGTCGCTCGATATAAATCGGCGGGAGTTGGGCCAATCGGGTTTCTTTTACGATAGTGATAATCGGGCTGCCTATTTGGAACGCGTATTCCCGCGGGGCAGCGCGAGTGAGAGCTACAGTGCCATCCGGCTGGATTCCAGTCACACTGTTTTATACCCGATGCGACACTTCGGATTTCTCTCAGTGATTCCGCGAGTTGGCTATCGGGCGACAGGCTATTCGGCCTTGCCCGAGCTGGCACTGCGCACCAATCTGGTGACGACGGTGGATGCGGATGGCGAAAGTCAAATCACCGAGGAGTCCGAGCTGGTCATTCGTGACGGTAGCGCCGACTTGCGTCACCTATTCGAGGTGGGGTTGGAGACGTCGTTCAAGTCGTTTCGGGTATGGAATCAGCGGCCGAACTATTTGGGCCATGGACTGCGACATATCGCGGAGCCTTACTCGGGGTACACGTGGATTCCGAAACCCAATCTGCGCCCGGACGATCTGTATCAGTTTGATGCGGTGGATCAACTGGATCGACGCCATGATGTGTTGATCGGTATGCGAAATAAATTGCAAACCCGGCGCGGCGGCCGGGTGCGGGTCGGGGATACGGAACAGGAGACGGATCAACCGGCGCGCCGCCGTCCGACCCGCGTCCATGATTTCATTGATTTGAACACGTTCACGTTCTACCGGATCGAGCCTCGCGCAGACGAACGCGATTTCGATCATTTCTATCTTGATACCCGCATCCGCCTGACCGATTGGATGCAGATCGACGTGAACGGCGCCTATGACTGGTATGCGCACGAAACGGAACGCCTGAATACGCAACTTCGCCTGCTGGCGCGTGATCGGAGCTCGATCAGCGTGGAGCATCGCTATCAGCGGGACCGGCGCGAAACGATTCAAGCAGGGATCAACTTGTTCCCAACAGGAAAATGGGCTTATCAAGCCTATTGGCGATATGATATAGACGCTGGCGATTTGGAGGAGCAGACGTATCTGGTCCAGCGACGGTTGGATTGTACCCGGTTCGGTATCGGTGTGCGGGGACGGCAGGATCGTGAAGGTGATACGGAATGGCGGGTTTGGGCGCAGGTCTCGCTCCTGGCCTTCCCTGAAACAGAATTGCGCTTGGGCGGACGTTAACCGCCGGAAAGGAAAATGGATCGATGGCTTCATGTTTAGTGACCGGCGGAGCCGGCTTTATCGGATCAAATCTGGTGCGGGCCTTGTTGGCGCAGGGGCATTCGGTCCGTGTGCTGGACAATTTTTCGACCGGGCGCCATGAAAACCTGGCTGAACTAAAAGCGGATATTGATTTGCAGACCGGCGATCTGCGGGATACCGACGCACTGTTTGACGCCGTGCTCGGTGTGCAACACATCTTTCACTTGGGTGCGTTGCCGTCGGTGGCCCGATCGGTAACCGATCCGCTCAGCACGCACGAAGTGAATGTGACCGGTACCTTGAATCTATTATTGGCGGCCCGGGAAGCAGGCGTGGAACGTGTCATCTTCAGCTCCTCGTCGTCCGTATACGGAAATACGGAGGAATTGCCTAAGCGGGAAGACATGTTACCCAACCCGTTGTCGCCCTACGCGTTGTCGAAGCTGACGGGGGAACATTATCTCCGCATATTCTGGGAATTGTACGGGTTGCGGACTTATTCGCTGCGTTATTTCAATGTGTTTGGCCCGCGCCAGGACCCAGCCTCCCATTACGCCGCAGTTATTCCGTTGTTCGTGCAGGCGTATCAGCGGGGAGACGCGCCGCGGATTCACGGGGATGGCGAGCAAACCAGAGACTTTACTTTTGTCGATGATGTGGTGGCGGGAAACCTGTGCTGCATGTCCGCAGCGGATGATGCGGCAGGCGGCGTCTACAATCTGGCCTGGGGTAACCGAACGTCGATTAACGAGTTGGCCCGGGACATCGGCGCGTTGATGAAGCAGACGGCCACACCCGTGCACGAGCCGCCGCGCGAAGGGGATGTACGGGACTCGCAAGCGGATTCCAGTCGCGCCCGCAAGGCCTTGAACTGGACCCCGCAGGTCACGTTCGAGGACGGTTTGAAGCAAACGGTCGAGTGGTTTAAGGTGAACGGATGAATACAGGGACTCCAAATAGACAACGGCCCCGGCATCACGGATTTACGCTAATCGAGGTCCTCGTGGTGTTGGTGATCATCATGGGCTTGGCGGGCATTGTGACGGTGAACGTGGTCCGGCATCAGTCCGAGTCGCGCGTCCAAATGGCGCGGCTTCAGATTAGTGAGTTGGAACAGGCGTTGGCCATCTATTATACGGATCACGGTCGTTATCCGACGCAGGCGCAAGGGCTGCAGGCGTTGGTAGCGCGGCCGACGGTCGCACCGGTACCACGGAGTTATCCGCAAGAGGGCTATTTGCAGCGCAACTATGTGCCTGCAGATCCGTGGGGTAATCCATTCATTTATCTGTCGCCCGGGCGCCGGGGCGAGCGCTACGAGATTATTTCCTATGGCAGCGATGGCGAACCGGGTGGGACCGGACATGCGGCGGAAATATCCAGTGCGACATTATGAATGCTGACGGATTCAGTTTTATCGAGGTGCTAACCGCGCTGCTGATCCTTTCCCTCGTGGCCGTGGTGGCAGGGCAAACGGTCTTTTCGGTGACCCGGGTGGAACAACGGGGACAACACATGCGGAGCCAGGCGGGGCTGTGGATGACCTTGACTACCCAGCATCATATCGGCGATTTGTCCCCCTCGCCGCTGCCGCCGACTGTGCAAGCCGAAACGGAAGCCGCTGAACCGATCCTTGAAAGCATGCGACCGGCGTGGTGGACCATTTACGCCTATCCCCATCCACGGACGCGCCTGCATGTGCGGTTGCCGATCGGTGCCACCCCACTGATTGGAGGCGGTGAATGATGGAAAAGTCCCCCCCCCTTCAAGGGACGCCGGTGCACCCTGCCGATGGCCAGATGGATTTGGTGCGGATGGCGTTGGCCGAAGATGTCGGGACGGGCGACGCAACGACACTCGCACTAGTGCCGGAAACGGCCCAAGCCACAGCCGATATATTGGTGAAGGCGTCCGGCGTAGTCGCCGGTACCCGGCCGGCCACCGAGGTGTTTCGGCGATTGGACCCGGGGATCACGATCAAGATTTTGACCAAGGACGGGTCGTCGGTTAATCCGGGCGATCCGATCATGCGGATTAAAGGCCATGCACGGGCGATACTGACCGGCGAACGCACCGCGCTCAATTTCATTCAACGATTGAGCGGGGTCGCGACCCTTACATCCACGTTTGTGGAGCGAGTGAAAGACTTTTCCGTGTCGATCCTCGACACCCGCAAAACGACGCCCGGCTGGCGCTTGCTGGAAAAGCAAGCGGTACAGGCCGGTGGCGGCGCGAATCATCGCATGGGCCTTTATGACCGGATTATGATCAAAGACAATCACTTGGCCTTTTGGGCCGCACAAGGTCAGCGCCAGTTTGCCACGGCGGTACGTTTGGCCCGTTCCCGGTATCCCCACTTGCTGGTGCAAGTGGAAGTTGATCACTTCGACCAGTTGGATGACGTGCTGACCACTTCGCCCGACTGGTTGTTGCTGGACAATATGTCGCCGGACGAGGTTCGCCGTTGCGTGGCACATTGTGCGGGCCGCGCCAACATCGAGGTCTCTGGAGGGATCACGTTGGATACCATTCGGGACTATGCGGCGGCAGGCCCGGACGCGATATCGATTGGCGCTTTGACCCATTCGGCTACGGCATTGGATTGTTCCATGGAATGGATAACCCAGATCCCATGAAGCCCGCCCCCCCCGCATCCAGCTCTCCCCCGATCGGGGTGATGGACATTGGCAATTCCAGCATATCTATGGGGGTACTGGAACTCGACCGAATCCGCAATCGGGCCCGCATCGATACGGGGACGTGGTCCCGTCAATCATGGCAAACACACTTCCAAAAGTGGCGTGACGCAGGTGTAGAACAAGTGGCCCTCGCTTCGGTGGCTCCATCGGAAAATGCGGTGATCGAACATGCGGCGGGCCGTGTATTCCAGCAGGCCCCCTTATGGATCCATCATCGCTTGAAATTGGGGGCGGCCATTACCTACCCGGAACCCGAATCGGTGGGTGCCGATCGGTTGGCGAATCTGGCCGGCGCCGTTGCTCGTTACCGGGCACCGGTGATCGTGGTAGATATCGGCACGGCAACGACCTTCGATATCATTCAACCGCGCAAGGGGTATACCGGCGGTATTATCGCCCCGGGGCCGGCGTTGATGTTGGAGTACCTGGCCGAAAAGACGGCCTTGCTGCCGCGCATCGATTTGGTCCCGGTGCGTCAACGTATCGGCAAAAGTACGGAACAGGCGATGCGCTTGGGCGCCCTGCACGGTTATCGCGGTATGGTCAAGGAAATCGCTATCTACTTGATGCGACAGATGAAAAATATGAATATCACGCTGTGCGCTACGGGCGGTTATGCGCGCTGGGTGTTGAAGGGCATGGAGTTACCCTTTATTTACGATCAAGATCTAACATTGTATGGCATTGGTCGCATCTTTCAATTGAACCAAACTGGATGAAGGCTCTTTTCATGACTCGAATCGATCAGCGTTTTAAGGCTTTGCAGGCAGCAGGCCAAAAGGGGTTCGTTGCGTACATCACCGCAGGCGATCCCGACTTGGACCAAACCGCGGCGCAGGTGCTGTTATTGGAGCGCGCCGGTGTGGACATCATTGAATTGGGGATTCCTTTTTCCGATCCCTTAGCCGACGGACGAGTGAATCAGGAGTCGGCTACGCGGGCCCTGGCCTCCGGAACGACCATTGGCGGGATCTTTCAAATGGTCAAATCCCTGCGCGAGCGCACCGACATACCGATCATGTGTTATTGCTACATGAACTTGTTGTTTGCGCCCGGGTTCGAGCGCACGGTCAAACAGGCCGGTCGCGCGGGCATTGATGGTCTTTTGATTCTTGATCTGCCGGCGGAGGAATCGCGGTCGTATGCGGAGACCCTGCATGGAGCAGGATTGAATCACATTACATTGATTACGCCGACCACCCCCGACGATCGGATCCAACGGATCGTGCGCCACGGCAGCGGTTTCGTCTACGCGGTATCGCGGACTGGGGTCACCGGCGTCCAGTCGTCGATCGGCGATGAGGCGAACGATCTGCTGAAAAGAGCGCGCCGGGTATCGCCGTTGCCGATCGCGTTGGGATTCGGCATTTCCACACCCGAACAGGCGGCCAAAGCCGCCCAACACGCGGATGCGGTGGTAGTCGGTAGCGCTATCGTACAGCGATTCCATGAAGCGGGCCGGTCGCGATCCGCGCAGGCCAAGGTAGGAAAATGGATGGAAGACATGGTAAAGGCGGTAAAGAACATATGACCGACATGGAACAGACCTACGCAGTGATTCTCGCCGGCGGGCGGGGCGAACGCTTTTGGCCGCTGAGCACGTCGAAGCGACCCAAGCAACTGGTGTCTTTGGTCGGGGACGAAACCCTGTTAGCCCAAGCGGTTAATCGGCTGGACGGATTGATCCCTCCAGAACGAGTCTTCGTCATCACGAACGCCGACCTCGTCGAGGCTTCGCGTGAGGCGGCGCCGGCGTTGCCTCCGGAAAATGTCATTGGCGAACCCATCGGCCGGGATACCGCGGCGGCGGTGGCCTTGGCAGCCGCCTTGGTCGGGGCAAAGAGCGAAGCCGCATCTTTCTGCATCTTGACCGCCGACCACATCATGGGCGACCTCGAGGTGTACCGGGCCAGCCTCCGCGAAAGCCTGCGTCTGGCACAGAATCAAGACGTCCTGATTACGATCGGTATTACGCCGACTGAACCGAGTTCCGGCTATGGCTATATCGAGACCGGCGATCCGGCGGAGGTCTGCGAAGGCATCCGCTTCTTCCATGCCAAGCGATTCGTTGAAAAACCGGATCGCGAGACCGCCGCCGGGTATTTGAAGAGCGGGAAGTACTATTGGAATTCGGGCATGTTTGTATGGTCGGTCCGCTCGCTCTACACCGCGCTACAATCCCATCGCCCGCCACTGGCCGACCTGATCGACGACTTGAAGCCGGTGATCGGCACGCCTCAATTTGCTGATCGCTTGGCGGAGGCGTATGCCGGGCTGGAGAAGATCTCGATCGACTATGCCGTCATGGAAAAAGCGAACAACATCCTTATGGTGCAAGGGACCTTCGCATGGGACGATGTCGGCGCCTGGCCGGCCTTGGAAAATCATTTCGAGCGCAATGTCGACGGGAACGTGGTGATCGGCGATTGCCAGTCCGTGGATGCGGCAGGCAATATCGTCTTTTCAAAGGATCGACTGACGGCGTTGATCGGCGTAACGGATTTGGTTGTGGTGCAGACCGACGGCGTCACCTTGATCTGTCCCCGCGACCGGGCGCAGGACGTAAAGAGAATGGTCGAAAAACTGCGCCAGACAGGGCGGCACGATCAATGGGTATAAGGGCCATGCAGCCATAGGGAGCGCACATGACGTTTTGTCTGGGGATAAAGGTAAAAGAGGGCTTGGTTGGTTTGGCGGACACCCGCGTCACCTCCGGCAGTGAATGTATCACCGCCCGTAAAGTCACCGTCTACGAACAAGATCATAGCGGGATGTTCCTGATGACCTCCGGCTTGCGTTCCGTACGGGATAAGGCGCTGACCTATTTTGACGAGCTGATCCAGGAGCGTGACCAGCCCTTTGATCGGCTGTTCAAGGCGGTCAACGCCTTCGCGGAACAGGTGCGACGCGTGGCCACAGAGGATAAACGCGCCTTGGAGGACAGTGGACTGACCTTCAACATGCACGCGTTGATCGGTGGCCAATTGGCCAATGACGTGGAACACAAGCTATATCTCATGTATCCGCAGGGCAACTGGGTCGAAGTGGGCAAAGGCACGCCGTATTATATCATTGGCGCATCCGGCTATGGCAAACCGGTCCTGGATCGCACGTTAAAATACGAGGACACCATGCGCCATGCGCTAAAAGTGGGCTCGCTGGCGTTTGATTCGACCCGGATCAGCGCCGCGGATGTCGATTTTCCCATGGATGTCGTATTGTACGAGCCGACCCGGCGACGCATTGTCGAATACCGTTACAACAAAGACGATTTGGTAGAGCTCTCGCAATGGTGGCAGGAACGGTTGCGTGAGGGGATCCGCGATTTGCCCTCGGACTGGATCGAAAAGTCTTTCGATTTGTTGACATGAAGCGTCGCCCGAAAGTGGTGGTGGCGATGGATTCCTTTAAAGGAACGATGTCGGCCCGTGACGCCTGTGCATTGGTCCGCGACGGGATTCACGAGGTGGCGCCCACGGTCGAGGTGATTCTGGTGCCGATGGCGGATGGTGGCGAAGGGACCGCCGAGGCGTTGATGACGGCGCGGGGAGGAGACTGGATCACCTGCTCTGTGATCGGACCGTTGCCGGACATGACTGTGGCTGCGGGTTTTGCCTGGTTCGAGGATGATCGCACGGCCTTGGTCGAGATGGCGATGGCCAGTGGCATCATGTTGGTACCACGAGACCAGTTGGATCCGCTACGCGCTACCACGTACGGCACCGGCCAATGTTTACAGACGGCCCTTGATCATGGCGCCGAGCGGCTGATTCTGGCCGTGGGCGGCAGCGCCACGACAGATGGAGGGGTCGGGGCCGCCCAGGCCTTGGGCTGGCGGATCCTGGATGCGGAGGATCAACCCGTGCCATTGGGCGGCGGCGGCTTATCGCGTATTGCCCGCATCATACCCCCGATCAACCGTGTGACGCCTCCGCTGGAGGTGCTCTGCGATGTCACCAATCCGTTGACCGGTCCCGAAGGTTCAGCGGCGGTGTTCGGACCACAGAAGGGGGCCACCCCGGCGATGATTCAACAACTGGATGCCGGCCTGGTGCATTGGGCACATACGGTGCGGACCCAACTGGGTGTTGAAATCGAGACCCTTCCAGGAGCCGGTGCGGCCGGTGGTTTGGCTGCCGGTATGGTCGCCTGCATGGCTGCCAAGCTGGTGCCGGGGATTGATACGGTTATGTCGGCAAGCGGTCTGGCCGGGCACATGGCTGAAGCGGACTGGGTGATTAGCGGTGAAGGCCGGTTCGATCGGCAATCGTTGGGCGGTAAAGTTGTGTCCGGCATTCAACGGCTGGCGCGGGACCACAGGATTCAGGTCGGGGTAATCGCCGGCGCCGTGCAGGTGGATGAAGCGGTGTGTAAGGATCAGGGTCTCGCTTTCGCGTGGTCTACAGCCCCTGCGGAAACACCTGTTGCCGAAGCCCTCAAAACCGCCCGGGAGGACTTGCGTGCGACCGCGCGCCGCTTTGCCGAAACGCATCTGTGTGCACGGTAACAGCGTTGAGCTTGACCAACCTGTCCCTGAACCGTAGCCTCTAGCGACCACTTTAGGAGAATCATATGAGCGAAGTTTTGCGGGATAAATGGGGGATGTTTCAGCAGCGTTTAGAGGAAATGCGAGGTTATCTTTGACGAGGCCACTCTACGCGCGCAATTGAAGGCCCGGGAAGATGAAGCCACGGCCCCGGACTTTTGGAATGACCCGAATAAGGCCCGATCGGTAATTCAAAAGACGAATGCGATCAAGGCCATGCTGACGCCATTGGACGAGATCGCCCACCTGCTGGACGATGTCGGCATGACGCTCGAATTGCTTGAGCTGGAGGAGGATCAAGAACACAAACAGGCGGCTGAGCAAACGGCGGCCGAGCAGCTCAAGCGCATCGAAACCGACTTCCGCGATCTTGAGTTGAAGACCTTGCTTGGCGAGCCGTTTGATGCCAACAACGCCTATGTCAGCCTGCACGCGGGCGCGGGCGGGACCGAGTCCTGCGACTGGTCGGATATGTTGTACCGCATGTATCGCCGCTACGCCGAAGCCCACGGATTCGACGTATCGGTTCTGGATATTCAGCCGGGTGATGAAGCTGGCATAAAAAGCGTTACGTTTCTCGTAAGTGGGTTGTATGCATACGGCTACTTGAAGGCGGAACGGGGTGTTCATCGTCTGGTGCGAATCAGTCCTTTCGATTCCAATCAACGTCGCCATACCTCGTTTGCGGCGTTGGACGTGGTCGCGGAAATTGACGACGACATAGAGGTGAACATCGAGGAAAAGGACTTGCGCATCGATACGTATCGTTCGAGTGGCGCCGGCGGGCAGCATGTCAACACCACCGACTCCGCAGTCCGGATTACCCATGCGCCCAGTGGCATCATCGTGGCCTGTCAGGCCGAACGGTCGCAACACAAGAACCGCGACAAAGCGATGAAGATGTTAGCGGCCAAATTGTATGACTGGCAGCAGGATCAGCAGCGCAAGGAAATGGAAAAGTTCTACGGGGATAAAGGCGAAATTGCCTGGGGGCGCCAAATTCGGTCCTATGTGATGCAGCCCTACACCATGGTTAAGGATCATCGGACGGATGAGCAAACCAGTAACGTCGATGCGGTCATGGATGGCGATCTGGACCTTTTTATCGAGGCCTATCTAAAGAAAGGACGGCGGGATGAACCAGTTGGAAAAGATACTTGATACGAAGCGCCGCGAAATAGAGGAGCGCCGGGAAAAGTTGTCCATGGAATATCTGAAATCGACCGCCTCCATTCGTAAGGCACCGCCCGATTTCCGGGAGGCCTTGATGCAGGCACCCATGGGCTTGATTGCAGAGATTAAGCGCAAATCGCCGTCCGCTGGCGAAATCCGTCCGGGTTTGCGGGTGGAGCACCTGGCCGAAGCCTATGAGCAAGCGGGCGCCCAAGCCCTTTCCATTTTAATGGATCATACCTACTTTGGCGGGGAGGAATCGGATTTCGTGATGGCACGGGATACGGTGAATGTGCCGATCTTGTATAAGGAGTTTGTCCTGTTCGGCTGGCAAGTCTGGCACGCCGCCTCCCTCGGTGCATCGGCCGTCTTGCTGATTGCGGCGGCGCTGAACGATGAAGAATTGAGCGATTTGATCGAGTGCGCTGAAAAGGCCCGGCTCACCCCTTTGGTTGAGGTACATTCCGCTCCGGAAATGGAGCGGGCCAAAGCGGCGAGGGCGAAAACGATAGGGATCAACAACCGCGATTTGACCACATTCGAAGTGTCCTTGCAGACCAGTGTGGATCTCATTCCACTGGCGCCGGATGACGCCTTGATCATAAGCGAAAGCGGTATTCGCACACCGGAGGATGTGGTCCGACTCAAGGCGGCTGGTGCCCATGCGGTCCTGGTTGGGGAACATATTCTTAAGCAACCCGATGTCGGAGCAGCCATCAGCACATTGATGAGCGGTGTATGGGCGTCTTCGTAAAGATTTGCGGCTGCGCCTCGGCAGAGGATGTACGCGCCGTGGTGGACCTGCGTCCGGATGCGGTGGGCTTCATTTGTTGGCCTGGATCGCCCCGCTATGTGGCGCCGGAAGCTGTCATCGCCTGGGGGCAGTGGGTCCCGCCTGAAATTCAACGGGTGGGTGTGTTTGTCGATGCCGCGCTCGATACCGTCAATGCATTGGTGCACGCCGGGGGACTGGATATCGTCCAATTGCATGGCCGGGAAACGCCCGACTATTGTGCCGCGGTGGAGGCCCCGCGCTGGAAGGTGGTTCACCTGAACCGCGAGCCATTAGTGGCCGATCTCGAATCGTATCCGGTCGATGCATTCTTGTTGGATTATCATGCGGGCGATAGTCCCGGCGGCACCGGTCAACGCGTCGATGCCCGGGCCGCACAAGAATTTGTACAATCTTCGCCACGGAAAGTCGTACTGGCAGGCGGGCTGAAAGATGATACGGTACGTCAAGCCATTGAACAGATCCGGCCATGGGGCGTGGATGTAAGTTCCGGCGTTGAACAGGCCCCAGGGGTGAAGGATATCAAGCGAGTACAGGAATTCATTCAACAATGTCGAAGCGTAGATTAAACACGAATCCGGATCGGAACGGTTATTTCGGCCCATACGGCGGCATGTATGTGCCTGAAACCTTAATGACGCCCTTGTTGGACTTGGGCCGTGCCTACCAGCAAGCCCGCAAAGACCGTTCGTTCCGGGAGGAACTACGCAACTACCTGCGGGATTTCGTCGGTCGTCCTACGCCGCTCTATTATGCGGAGCGGATGACGAAGGAACTGGGCTGCAAGGCGGTCTATCTCAAGCGCGAAGACCTTTGCCACACCGGCGCGCACAAGATCAATAACTCCCTTGGCCAGGCACTGCTTGCCCGGCGCATGGGGAAAAAGCGTGTCATCGCTGAAACCGGTGCGGGGCAACACGGCGTGGCGACGGCGACAGTCGCCGCGATGTTCGGGATGGAATGTGTGATCTATATGGGGGCTACCGACATGGAGCGGCAGGCCCTCAACGTATTTCGGATGCGCAGTCTGGGCGCCGAAGTGGTGGCCGTTACGGCCGGACAAAAGACGCTCAAGGAAGCCATCAGCGAAGCGATGCGGGACTGGGTCACGAATGTGCGGACCACGCATTATATCCTCGGTTCGGCCCTGGGGGCGCATCCGTACCCCCGCATGGTGCGCGATTTTCAATCGATCATCGGCCAGGAAACGCGACGCCAGATACAGCGCGTCGCCGGCCAATTGCCTACCGTATTGCTCGCCTGTGTCGGGGGCGGCAGCAACTCGATTGGATTGTTTCATCCCTTTATCAATGATCGCGGCGTGCGCATGATCGGCGTTGAAGCCGGTGGGTTGGGCTTGCGCAAGGGGCAACATGCCGCCCGTTTCGCCGGCGGAAACGTCGGCATATTGCAAGGGACCAAGACCTTTGTGTTGCAAGACCGTCATGGACAAATTCAGTTGACGCACTCCGTCAGCGCCGGTCTGGATTACGCGGCGATTGGACCGGAGCACAGTCTGCTGCGTGATCTGGGGCGAGTCGAGTATGTCCATGTGAATGATGTGGAAGCGGTCGAGGCCTTCGATACACTGGGGCAGTGGGAGGGCTTGTTACCTGCGCTGGAGACGGCGCATGCCGTGGCCTACATGATCAAGATGGCCGGCCGTTGGGAAAAACGGGATGTGCTGGTGCTGAACCTGTCCGGCCGCGGCGATAAGGATGTCCAGCAAGTGGCCGCCTGGAAGAAAGAGCGGGCCCGATGAGCCTGCGCAGCATGACCGGATATGGCCGCGGACAGGCCACGGAACATGGGATCACGGTGACCGTCGAAATGAGCGGCGTCAACCGCAAGACCCTGGATCTTGTCTGCGCCTTGCCCCGTTCGCTGCAGTCGCTTGAGCCGCGGATTCTTGCGGCCATTCAAGAGCGCATCACCCGCGGCCGGATCAGCTTGGACATCTCGCTCGATTATGGCGCAGCATCGCAGCGCCAGCGGGTGCAATTTAATCACGCCTTGGCCGCCGCCTATGTGGACACGTTGCGGGAAGAGGCACGTGCGCTGAAGCTGGATGGTTCATTGTCCCTGGACGTGCTGGTCCAACTGCCGGGTGTGGTGAACGTCGCGCCTCCGCAAGCCGATCTCGATGCGGTGTGGTCCGTCATGGCGCAGGCGGTACGCCGGGCGTTGCGGGCTTTCGAGCAGATGCGGCGCAAAGAGGGGAAAGCGCTTCAATCCGATCTGCAAGCACGCATTCAGTTGTTGAAATCCCGCGTCATCGATATCCGGAAACAAGCGCCGAACGTGGTCAAGCAATACCGCACGCAATTGGGAAAACGGCTGGCAGAGGCCGGTTGGCAAAAGGCGCTACAAGATGATCGCTTGGTTCGCGAACTCGCCCTGTTCGCCGATCGCTCTGATATCAGCGAGGAGTTGACTCGTTTGGATAGTCATATCAAACAGGCCATGCAAATGACGCGATCGCGACAGGCCACTGGCCGCTCGCTGGATTTTATGGCTCAGGAAATGCTGCGCGAAATCAATACGGTCGGGTCGAAAGGCCACGATGCCCGGTTGCTTCATCACGTGGTCGAGTTTAAGGCTGAACTGGAACGTATTCGCGAACAGGTACAAAACATCGAATGATTACCCTAGAACGCAAACCGCTGTTGATGATCGTTTCCGCTCCCTCCGGTGCCGGGAAGACGACACTATGCGATCGGCTCGTGAAAGAGTTCGACTGCATTTCCTATTCGGTATCCTGCACGACCCGTGCGCCGCGGGAGGGCGAAATCGACGGCGTCAGCTACTATTTTCTCTCTGCGGAAGCCTTTGATCAGCGGGTTCAAGCAGATGAATTTCTCGAACATGCCACCGTGCATGGCAACCGGTACGGCACCTTAAAAGAAACCATCCACGACTCACTAAAAAGCGGTCGCGATGTGCTGATGGATATCGATGTCCAGGGCGCGGAACAGATTCGTGAATATGTGTTGAACGGAACCGACAACGAATGGATTCAGGACATCTATGTCGACATCTTTATTGCGCCCCCGTCGATGGAGGACCTGCAACTGCGGCTTTGGGGACGCGGTAGCGATGAGGAATCTGTTATCCGACGCCGTCTGGCAAGGGCGCAAGAGGAACTAGCCTACTGGCGTCAGTACCAGTACGTCATCGTCAATGACCGTATCGAGGATTCCTACCACGCCTTGCGGTCGATACTCATAGCCGAGCGGCATCGCGTACAACGTATGCAGGGCCTGGGCCACTAGCGCCTGACGCGGCCGGCGGCCAAACAACATGGGCACCCCCGGGCGGTGCGTCCATGCGCCTTGCTGCGCTACCGTGGATGCGCCCGTTCACCTTCCCTCGAACGGTTCCGCTAAACCGGCCATCTGCATCGCGTATCCGGCAATACGACCGGTCGCCTGCCTGTTACCGATTCCCTTTCACTCATTTCCTTCCTTCGCCTACTAATGTAGGCAACAAGAAAATGCGGTCTTTTTTTTTGCAATTCCGTTGACGTGCATGATCTCAACACCTATTTTTATTCTTACTTAGCAGATGCGGACAGGGCGCTACAGAAAGCGAGGATCGCCGACAGATTTTTGACTGAGAAAATGTTTATGTAGAGAATCTCAGAACGAGCTCCTGGAGAGGAGTCAAGAAGGGGGGGATACAGAACATGGCAGCAAAGAAAAAAGTAGCGAAGAAGAAAGCGCCCGCGAAAAAGAAAGTAGCGGCAAAGAAAGCGCCTGCGAAAAAGAAAGTAGCGGCGAAGAAAGCACCCGCGAAAAAGAAAGTAGCGGCAAAGAAAGCGCCTGCGAAGAAAAAAGTAGCAGCGAAGAAAGCGGTCAAGAAGGCCGTAAAGAAAGTCGCCAAGAAGGCGAAAGCTACGAAGAAAGCGGTGAAGAAGGTCGCCAAGAAGAAGGCGCCGGCTAAAAAGAAAGCCGCTAAGAAGAAATAAGCGACGCGTTCCATTGGAATGCGACGAAAACGAAATGGCAGTCGCCACGGACTTGTATGAAGGTGGCGACTGCCATTTTACGTTGATCGGAGCCAAGTCCGAGCCCAACGCAGTGTCTTGCGACGCCCTTTAATGTGCTCGGGCAACGGCGTTCCGTCAATAGCTGGATCGCCAAATGTGTTGACGCTACCATATCTAGTAGCTTACCTTTGTTTTCGGGCTACAGGTTGTGTCTTTGCGCTGGCCATAGGCGCCATCGCATGCGGCGGGGGCGGGTATTGAGGTTAAACTATGCGTTGTCCGAAATGTGGGCATTTAGAGGATCGAGTGGTCGACACGCGCTCGGTGCGCAGTGGCGAGGCGATTCGGCGTCGGCGCATATGCGACGCCTGCAATCACCGGTTCACGACCTACGAAGAAGTGGTGAAAGCGCACCTCCGCGTGGTGAAACGCGATGGTCGCTATGAGGAGCTGGATCGGCAAAAACTCTTAAGTGGCGTCTTGCGTGCCTGCGAAAAGCGACCGATCAGCACGTCGGAGGTCGATGTGATGGTCAGTAAGATATTGAACGAACTGGAAGCGGAATACGAGCGGGAACTGCCGAGTACCGCGATCGGTCTGAAGGTGATGGAGAATTTGGAACAAAAAGATGAAGTGGCCTACATCCGCTTCGCCTCCGTGTATCGCCGGTTCAAGGATGTGAATCAGTTCTTGAGCGAAGTGGAAGGTTTGATCGGCCGGGAGTAGAGCTGTCATGCAATGGTTGGAAACGATACCCGATGCGGTTCCCGCAGACGACGCCTTGGAGCACTACTTTCTTGAAACATTGGCGCGCCATCAGATCGTTGAACGGGAAAATACCTCGCTTCACCACCACGCTGCCGCGCGAAGCGCCGCTGTGTATTGTGCCCCCGCGGCGAGCCGCGGTATAAACCAACACTGCCTGATCTTTCATTTGGTCCGCGCCTTGTGGGGCGCCGGCGATCCGGAAAGCGCCCAAGCCCTGATCGAGCAAGTGGTCGACTTGCCGAAGCGCGTCCAACGTACCTGGTTGACGCTGCTGGATGCCGGGCACATGCCTCCGTTGTTATGGTCGGCGGCGCTGCACCAGTTGGTGTACGTGCAGCCACCCGGGGCCATGGAACCGCTGGGCATTCCTTGGAGTCTGCGGGTGGAACGTATAGCGGGTTGGGCCGATGCCATCGAGCTGGCTCGATGGCCGGCCTTGCGGACCGTGGTGGTGGCTTGGGCCGACTACTGGCAATGCTTGGACGTACGACCATCCTTAACGGTAGTGGATCGCAGTCCGACCGCTGTTGCCACGTGGCAATGGGTACAGGAAGCATTACAGGAGGTGGCAAACGAACGGGGATGGAGCGACTTCCCGCATCTGCTCAAGGGTTAAGATGAGGTTTGTAACGGTCTTGCAGGGGAGGGCGTGGGTTGATACACTGTGCCCTAATTAACGGAAGCGAGATGGCATCATGATTCGGCAAACCAAAGTATGTGTGGTCTGTATTCTTTTGATCGGCACCCTGGGGGTAGAGGCGAGTGGACCCGCGCCACAGCCCTTTACCCTGCTCGTGGTGCCCGAGCGCCCCAACACGATTCAAGTCGGATTTGACCTGCTGGATAAACGTCCAGTGGCGTTGGTCAGTTATCGAGCCGGACGACAAGCGGACCCCTGGGTGCTGCATGCCTGGACCGGAGATGACTGGATGCGCATGACCTTGGATGAGTATGAGAACGGTAAATTTCTGGTTCGACAACCCGACCGGATTATCCTCGTCGGCGATGAACAGACCCTGCCAATCGAACTGGTATTGGCATCCGGCTGGGGACCGTTGGTACTTAATATTGATACCTTGCGCACGGACGAGTTTCTCAATGATGCCGGGCGGCTATTCGAGTTCACCCGCTCCGAATGGCGTTGGTTTGCGGATCGCTACCAATTGACCGTAGAAGATGTGACGCCGGCCAGCGAACGGATTTCCTGGTACGATCAGTTGTCGGCCGAGCGGGAACGTCCACCGCCGCGTAGAGCGCCCACCGCTCCCGCGCCGGCTGTGACACCGGTACCCTTGGTGCCCCAGGCGGGGATCGAGGAATGGGATGTCCCGGAAGAACCGGACGAACCGGAGGCGCCGATCGTCGATGAGTTGGACGACGACGATTGGGAGATGGAAGCCGCGCCGGACGTAGAACACGATTCCCTGGAATACGTTAAGTAGGCGGAGTTGCATGACGAAACGTTGGTTAACGGGCTGCGCCGTTGTGGTTGCGATGGTCGCTTCACTGAGTGGGTGCACGACAACGGAACATATCGCCGGTCGCGAAGATATGAGCTTGGCCGGAGGACCGGACCCGCTGATCGTGGCCCGCATTGATGGCATGGCCCTGCTGACCTGGCAATCTCAACGGGACAAGGAATATACGGTGCTGTATGCGGACGGACGGCGCGTCGGCGCCGAATGGCGTGCGTTGGAAGGCGCCTCGCGAATCCGGGGCACAGGCCAGGAGATCCGCTGGGAAGACCGGATGCCTCAGGGCCAAACGCGCTATTATCGATTGATGGTGATTACACCGGATCGCTAAAAATTTTGAAATTGAGTTGAAAATTGCAGCTCAGGGATTACCCTAGGGCATAGTCGGAATCAGTAAACACGAGGAGATAAACCATGAAAGTTTGGATTGCGTTAATTGTAGCGATGGGTGTGATGGCTGGTGTGCAACTTGATGCGCAGGCTGGTGGTTGCTGCGCAGGTGGTGGTAAGACCGATACGGAAGAGTCGAAGGATACCTCCAGCGGCTGCGGCAGCTAAGGCATCGCACGTTTAGCATATTAAAGGAGCCGGGTTCGTTTATCGAATCCGGCTTCTTTGTAAACACCCATTGATCATGACGCTGCCAACGCCTGCTTTTGTTCTTGAGGAAGAGGCCTTGTTGAAGAACCTGCGCATTTTGCGCGAGGTTCAGGACCGGGCCGGGTGCACGATCATTCTTGCCCTCAAGGGATTCGCCTTATTCCACAGTTTCCCAATGGTCCGCAAGTACCTGCCGGGGACAACGGCCAGCTCGCTATTTGAGGCCCAGCTCGGTCATGCGGAATTCGGTGGTGCGGTACATGCTTGCGCACCGGTTTATCGGCCATCGGAGATGCCCGAACTACTACCACTGGTTTCGCACATCACCTTTAATTCGCTTTCTGAGTGGGAACGGTACCGGCCGCTGGTTGCCGCCGCGAAAAAGCCCGTATCCGCTGCTCTGCGGATCAACCCGGAACATGCCGAAGTCGCAACCGATCTGTACAATCCCGGTATGCCGGGCTCCCGCTTGGGGGTCTCGGCTACCGAATTGGGCCCGGACCTGCCGGAAGGGATCGAGGGACTGCATTTTCATACGCTCTGCGAATGCGGGGCCGATGCGTTGGATCGTACGTGGGAAAAACTTGAATCCGATTTTGGTCCACTGCTGAAACAAGCCCGCTGGTTGAACATGGGCGGCGGTCATTTGATCACGCGGGACGATTATGACGTCGAGCGCTTGATTGCCCGCATTCAAGATATTCGGGCGCGATACGATGTCGACATTATCCTCGAACCGGGCGCGGCGGTTGCTTGGCGTACCGGCTACCTGGTCGCTTCGGTATTGGATCGCGTGGAGCGCCGGGGCATTCGCACCCTGATGCTGGATGTGTCTTTTTCCGCGCATATGCCGGATTGCCTGGAGATGCCGTATCACCCGACCGTGCGCGGCGCCCGGTTAGCTGCTGAAAATGAGTCCGGCTGGCGGCTGGGCGGGATGACCTGCCTCGCTGGTGATTGGTTGGGCGATTATGTCTTTGACCAGGACCCCGGCGTGGGCGACAGGCTGATTTTCGAGGATATGATGCATTATACCATGGTTAAAACGACCATGTTTAATGGGGTCCCGCACCCCGCCATCGCCTGCCAGAAAATCGATGGTTCCGTTGAGGTATGGCGCGAATTCACCTATGCCGACTACCGGGCCCGAATCGGGTAGCGGACCGCACTTGTTCCCGGACAGAGACTGGTTTAAGCTGGTCGTATGCGCTCGACGACTGATCAACCGGTGATGCTTTCCTCCTTTCCGCAAGCGATTCTACACGTGGATGGCGACGCGTTCTTTACGTCGGTGGAACAGGCCATTCACCCGGAACTCAAGGGACGGCCGGTTGTTACGGGCAAGGAACGAGGCATAATCGCCTGCGCCAGTTACGAGGCGAAGGCGTTGGGCATTAAACGCGGGGTCCCGTTATGGGAAGCCCAGCGGGCCTGTGCGGATTTGGTGGTCCTGCCCAGCGATTACGAACTATACAGCTTGTTCTCGAATCGCATGTTTGAAATTATGCGGCGCTACACGCCGATGGTCCAGGAACACTCGATTGATGAAGGCTTCGCGGATATCAGCGGATTGCGACGCCGCTTCCACGGCTCCTATCAAGATATTGCACAAGCGTTGCAGCGGGATATTCAACAGGAACTCGACATTGGGGTTTCGGTGGGGTTGAGCTTAACCAAGAGTTTGGCCAAACTGGCTTCGAAGTTCCGCAAGCCGCGTGGATTTACCGGGGTAGCCGGCCCGCATCTACACGTATTTCTGCCCCGTATTCCATTGGACGGGGTCTGGGGATTTGGCCGCAATACGGTGCACTTGTTGCACAAACACGGGTTGTCGAACGCATGGGATTTTGTGCGTCGCCCGAAAGCCTGGGCGGATCAAGTGCTGGGCAAGGTCGGCCGCGATATTTGGGACGAGTTGCGCGGCCATTCCGTGTTTCCGGTGGACCCGGAAGAAAAGACCAGCTACGCGACCATCAGCAAATGCAAGACGTTCACTTCGCCTTCATCCGATCGGGATTTTATTTATGCGAAATTAGTCCGGAACCTGGAAAATGCCTTCATAAAATTGCGCCGATACCGGTTGGCCACCGCTGAACTTGTTGTCGCCCTGCGCGAAAAAGACTTTGTCCAGGACGCGGTGGAGGTTCGGCTGAGTCGTCCGACCTCGGCTACGCACGAGGTGTTGCCGGTGATCCGCGAACTATTCGAGGTGCTCCATCAACCGGACAAACCCTATCGCTCGACGATGGTGGTCTTGAACCGACTGTCGGAGGATCGCGGCATCCAATACGAGTTGTTCGAAGATCCGGTTCGCATCGATGCCATGATCCGCACGGCGCACGTGATGGATGAAATCAATAACCAGTTCGGCAAACATAAAGTTCAACTGGGACCGGCGCTGGTGTTGCCGCATCATCCTCAAACCGCCCGTGACGAAAAAACGTGGCGTCAGCAGACCCTGCTGCCGGGTGAAACCGCCCGTAAACGATTGAACATTCCCCGCTTAGCCATTGAGGTATAAACCACATGATCCAGATTCATCCAATACCGGTATGGCAAGACAACTACACCTACGTGATTGAAGCAGATTCGGGTGTCGCCGCTGTGGTCGATCCCACCGACGCCGACGAAACCTGGAATTTCTTGCGAACGCGGTCATTGGATTGTCGAATGATTCTGGCCACCCATAGTCACCATGATCACATCGCCGGGCTGGCGGCCTTAAAGGCGCAGACCGGTGCTACCGTGATTGGTGCCGCGGATGCCGGGATCCCGGGGCTGGATCAATCGGTCCGGGAAGGGGAACGCATTCCGTTTGATGGCGGCTGGACCTTCGAGGTGCTTGATACCCCGGGACACGGCGCGCGCGACGAGTCGTTTCTATTGCGTGGCCCCGATCGCGTGCCGGCCTTGTTTTGCGGTGATACGCTGTTTGTCTCCGGTTGTGGACGGGTGTTGCAAGGGAGTGGGGCCCAATTGTGGCAGTCCCTGCAAAAATTGCGGGCCTTGCCAACGGAAACGGAGGTGTACTGCGGGCATGAGTATACCGAGGAGAATCTCCGCTTCGCCTTGTCACAAGCCCCAAACGATCCTCACTACCGAGCCCGGCTTCAAGAAGTTCAACAACAACTTGCCGATACAGGGGTCAGCGTACCTTCCACCATCGGCCAGGAGCGGACGGCGAATCCTTTTCTTCGTTGCGACGAGCTGAATGCCTTTATCCAGTGCCGCAAGCAAAAAGATGCCTTTTGATGGGTCCCGTCTCCGGTTTTTTCATATGACGGAAGCCGTATGGTTTGTTAAGTTCCTGCCATCATGTCTCAAATGACGGTTTTTTCTGAAATGCAGCGAAAGACGGTGGCCACAGCCCTGACCTTGTTGGCCACCGTGTTCGTGGTGCTGGTCGTCGCGGCCGTGCTGGTCCTGCTGGGTTGCTTTCTTAGCTACTTTTCGCATGTGTTCATGCCCATCGTCGTCGCCGCCATTGCCGCGCTGGTGATGAAGCCCTACTACAAATGGATCTACCAGCATACCGGACAGCGAGCGGTGCTCGCGGTCTTGTTGGTGTACGCGTCCATTCTGCTACCCCTGATGGCCTTTGCCTGGTTTTTCGGAAGTATTCTCGTTGAACAAGCCGGGGGCCTGCTGCGTCAAGGCATCGACTTGGCCCGCACGAGTTGGGAACGGCTGATGGAGCATTGGCCCGAATGGCGCGAACAGGTAAGCCACTTGGAACTGGACCAGCGACTGGAGGCGATGCTGGAAGAACAGATGGACGTGATCAGCGGCGCTGTCTTGACCGCATTTAAGTGGTCACTAAGCGCGGGTGCCGGTGCCTTTCGATTCATCACGGGACTTTTTAGTTGGGCGATATTTCCCATCTATATGGGCTTCTTTCTGGCCAGCCAGGGTATCCCGCGTTCGCGTTGGGAGGATCTCTTGCCATTCTGTCGCGCCCAACTGCGTCAGGACATTGTCTATCTCGGGGAAGAGTTCATTAATATCATGGTTTCCTTTTTTCGGGGCCAACTGGTGATCGCCTTTTTACAAGGCTTGCTCTATGCGCTCGGTTTTAGTGTGATCGGCCTGAAATACGGTTTTGTCATTGGCCTCCTGTTGGGGTTACTGAATATTGTCCCGTATTTGGGCAGTATCATCGGGTTGTCGGTCGTGTTGCCTTTGGCCCTGTTTCAGGTCGGCGGAGGCTGGGGATTGGTGCTGGCGGCAATCATCGTTTTTTCGGCGGTGCAGGCAATCGAAAGCTATGCCCTGACGCCGCGGATTATGGGTGATCGCACGGGTCTTCATCCATTGGTGATCATCGTGGCGATCTTCTTCTGGGGTACCGCATTGGGCGGGATCTGGGGGATGATTCTGGCCATTCCCTTGACCGCGTTTGGGGTCGTCTTTTGGCGCCTATTGAAAGAGAAATATATGCAGGAGCTCTTGTGAGCATGAAGGATCTCAGCCATGGATGACGCAAACACGCGCGTGCTCCGTCAGTGGCGCGACCGGGGTGTGGTGATCCCAAATCCCGCCACGGTGACGATTGACCCCGCGATTGACGGCGATCGGATTGCACCGGGCGTCACCTTGTTTCCCGGTACCCGCCTCTCAGGGGAACAGACTTGGATCGGTCCCGATTGCCGGATTGGCGAAGAAGCGCCAATGACACTACAGGACTGTGTGCTGGGCGCCGGCGTACGCTTAAAGGGCGGGTTCGCGGCTGAGGCGGTCTTCTTGGATGGAGCCGAAATGGGCAGTGGCGCCCATATTCGTCCGGCTACGCTGTTGGAGGAGCAGGCCAGCGGCGCGCATAGCGTCGGGCTGAAGCAAACGGTGTGGCTGTCGTATGTGACGGCCGGGAGTTTGATCAATTTTTGTGACGCGCTGATGAGCGGTGGCACAAGTCGCCGTCATCATAGTGAAATCGGGTCATCCTACATCCATTTCAACTTTACGCCGCACGGAGATAAGGCAACGGCCTCGCTGGTCGGCGATGTGCCGCGCGGCGTACTGTTGGATCAACCGCCGATCTTCTTGGGCGGGCAGGGCGGTTTAGTGGGGCCCTGCCAGGTGGATTTCGGTGTGGTCGTGGCGGCCGGCACGATATTGCGTCATGATGCTCTGCAGGCCGGGCACCTCTACCGGGAAGGATCAGGTCCCGATCCCGCATCGCCGCCGGTATCGTATCCGCCGGGACGGTATCGCGGTGTCACGCGCATTTGGACATTACAAAAGCAGTACATCGGCAATCTGTTGGCCTTACGCGCTTGGTACGCCTGGGCGCGGCCGCAATTTATGGATCAACAGCCGTATGGCAAAGCGTGTCGTCTGGCCGCAATGGAGGCCTTGGACCGCGCGGTAGCCGAACGCCGCAAGCGACTGCAAAGTTGGATCGAAGGATTGCCGGACTCATTGTCGCAATGGAAAGCGGAGGCATCCGACGCCGCGGTGCGCGCCCAACAAGCGCATGACCAGGTCTTGCAACAGTGCGCCCACGAGCATGCGCACTGGCGCCAACCGGTGCCGGAAAGCGTCGGTGACGAAGCGCGATCGCTTTTCCTGAAGGAATGGCATACGCTACAAGCAAACAACCACCTCGACGGCGTGCAACAGTTGTCACCGGCTGGACGACAAGCGGTGACCACCTGGTTGCAATCGATTGTCGATTGGGCGCAGGCGAGTCCGCCTGCGAAGGAGTAAAAGTATGGGCAGAATGTTCGGAACTGATGGTGTACGGGGTGTGGCCAACCGCCCTCCCATGACGGCTGAAATGGTCCTGGAAATCGGACGCGCGACCGCTTATGTCTGTAAGCAGCATCAAAAGACCCAGCGCCACCGGATTGTAATTGGTAAGGACACGCGGGTGAGTGGGTATATGCTGGAAAACGCCTTGACGGCGGGTATTTGCTCAATGGGCGTGGACGTGTACTTGTTGGGGCCGATTCCCACGCCGGGCATATCCTTTATCACCCGCAGCATGCGGGCGGACGCTGGTTTGGTGCTCTCAGCCTCGCACAATCCGTATCAAGACAACGGTATCAAGATCTTTTCGCGAACCGGCTACAAGTTGCCGGACGTGGAGGAGGACGAAATCGAGCAGTTAATCACCTCGGGCGAGATCAAGGATATCCGGCCCACGGCTAACGAGGTGGGCAAAGCCCAACGGATTGACGATGCCATAGGCCGCTACATTGTATTTTGCAAAAACACCTTTCCGGATCAGGTCACCTTGGAAGGGCTGAAAATTGTGCTCGATTGCGCCAACGGCGCTACTTACAAGGTGGCACCCATCATCTTCAGCGAATTGGGCGCCGAGGTGGTCGCGATTCACAACAAACCCAACGGCGTCAACATCAACGACGGCTGCGGCTCGCAGCATACCGAGGATCTGCGGCAAACGGTTCAGGAAACCGGGGCCGATATCGGCTTGGCCTTTGACGGGGATGGCGATCGATTAATTGCCGTTGACGAAAACGGTGACGAACTCACCGGCGACCACATCATTGCCATTTGTGCGGAATGGTACAAGCGTCGGGGCTTGTTGCATCACAACCGGGTGGTGGCCACGGTGATGAGCAACTTCGGTTTTCATGAGGCCATGCGCCGATTGGATATCGAGGTCGGTGTCGCCCCCGTGGGTGATCGGTATGTGCTGGAAATGATGAAAGAGCAGCAAGCCACGTTGGGCGGTGAAGCTTCCGGTCATTTGATCTTCGCCAACCACCACACCACCGGTGACGGCATCATTGCCGCCCTGCAATTGTTGGCCGTGATGCGGTTGGAGGAAAAGCGCTTGTCTGATCTGGCCTCGGTGATGCGGCTGTATCCGCAAAAGCTCGTGAACTTGGAGGTCAAACAAAAGCCGCCGATCGAGGAGATCCCGGAGATTATGTCTGCGATTAAGACCGCTGAAACGGAGTTAAGCGGGCAGGGACGGGTACTGATTCGCTATTCCGGCACCCAGTCCATGTGTCGGGTGATGGTCGAAGGGCCGGATGAAGATACGACGCAACGATTGACGAAGGCGCTCGCTGATACGGTGCAACAATGCATCGGCTAATTCGCGGACTACTTCCCGTTGCGCTGGTGGCCGGGTTATGGCTGTCGGATGTTCACGCGGACGCCGATATCCGTGAATTTGATTTCGGGCCGATCATCAGTCGCCAACGCGATGTGCACGGCACCATGCGGCTGCGGGCCCTGGGGCCGTTCTTTGAGCGCGCCATCCACGAAGATGGTCAGTCGCTGACCGCAGTGCGCCCCCTGTTCAGCCATTATGATAACCCTGAATATGAGCGGCATCGCTATGAAGTCCTTTGGCCGCTGGCTCATTACAAAGGGTTCCGCGATGAACGATCCGGACGCGTGTTGCTGGCGTGGTGGACGCGTTTTGACATCAATGATCCTGAATCACGCTACCGCTTTTGGCTGATCCCGCTCTATTTCCAAGGGCGGGACCAACATGGCGAAACCTACATGGCGCTTTTCCCGGTCGGCGGAAAGATCCATGAATTTCTCGGTTTCGATGAAATTCGATTTGCGCTATTTCCTCTCTATCTGGGAACCGAGATCAACACGATTCAGTCCCATAGTGTGTTATGGCCCATTTTTTCCCGCACGGAAGGGAAGGGCATCTATCGCTTTCGTGTCTTCCCGTTCTATGGCCAGAACCGGCATCGCGACCGGTATAGCAAAAAGTTCATCATGTGGCCGATTTGGACATCGGCGGAGTATTACATCCCCGGTTCATCAGGCAGCGGCTTTATTTTGTTTCCCTTCTACGGACAATTAGATCTTGATGACCAGCGTTCGCATATGGTGTTACCGCCTTTCTTTCGGATTTCACAGGGTGACCGCGTAAACATGTGGCTGTTGCCCTGGCCCTTTTTCCAGCGGCGCACGGGGGAAGTTCGCCAAACCTACGTGTGGCCAATCTGGGGACAAAAACGGATGGCTGGTAACGAGTATCGGTTTTTTGTCTGGCCGATTCTGCACCAGCAACGCATCGACAAGGGCGACGCGATTGCACAACGTCTGTTCGTGCTGCCGTTCTATTACTCGGAAACCCAGCGCGAACGCGCAGCGGCCCCGCCACCGATGGGGCCGAATGACCCGGTGCCCCGCGGGGAAATGGCATCCAACTACCAGAAACTGTGGCCCTTCATGTCGTATATCCGCGAAGGCGACGAGGCCCGCTTTCGTATGTTGGACCTGTGGCCGTTGAAACAGACCGGCGCGATCGAACGAAATTATGCCCCGTTCTGGACCTTGCTGCAAAATACGCGCCTCGACGATGCGTCGGATACGGAGGTGCTTTGGGGATTATTTCGTCGGCAACGTCACCATGAAGATCATGCCTACACCTCCTTATTCCCGCTTGTCCAATGGGAGCGGGACAAGGTGGAGGATCGGCGCCAATGGTCCTTGCTTAAAGGATTGCTTGGGTATGAGCGTCAAGGTACAACTAGCCGCTATCGATTACTGTATTTCATCCGCTGGGGACAAGAGGAGGACGAACCATAATTACACGTGAACCAGAGGCGGTTCCGCCACCGACGCACTTCATCGGACGGATGGGCCGCCATGCCTTGGGAACCTTGCGGCACACCGGTATTGCGGTGCTGATGCTGTTGGAGGCGTTTCGGGATATTCCCTTCATGTTTTCGAAACGCCACCGGCACGATGTCTTGCACCAACAGTTTCTTACCGCTATCAAAAGTCTCGGGGTGATCACGGTTGTGGGCCTGTTTACCGGCATGATCCTCGCGCTGCAGACGGGCTTGGAGTTGCGGCGCTACGGACAAGAAGTCTATATCGGTTCCGCCGTCACCGTCGTCATCTTGCGCGAAATGGGACCGTTCATGACCGGCTTGATCATCGCCGCAAGTGTCGGCTCCGCCATGTCGGCCCAAATCGGCACCATGACGGTGTCGGAAGAAATCTCGGCCCTGGAAGTCATGGCAATCAAACCGGTTCGGTATTTGGTTACACCTCGACTCGTGGCCATGATCACCATGATGCCGCTGGTGACTGTGTATACGAATATCATCGGCATCGTCGGTGGCGCCATCGTCGGTCAAACCCAATTGGGCGTGTCGATTACCGCGTACATGGACAACGCCACCCAATTCGCCGAAAACAAGGACCTGTATGTGGGGCTGCTGAAGTCGATCCTGTTTGGCATTATCATTGCCACGGTGGCCTGTCACCAGGGCTTCTCCACGACACAGGGCGCGGTCGGCGTAGGTATGGCCACCCGGCGGACGGTGGTGGTTTCGTTCCTCGTGATTTTAACCGTGGGCTACATGATAACGAGGTTGTTTTACCAATGATCCGGTTCGAGGCAGTATCCAAATCCCTCGGCGGTCGCGAGGTGCTCAAGGAGATCAGCTACGAGATCCAGTCCGGCGAGACGTTTGTGATCGTCGGGGCTTCGGGCGCCGGCAAAAGTGTCAGCCTCAAGCACATGATCCGGCTGTTGACGCCGGACAGCGGGCGGGTCCTGGTCGGGGATGAATGCGTGAGTGAGGCGCGGGGCGAACCGTTGGACCGGATCCGGGAACGATTCGGCTTTCTATTCCAGAGCGCGGCCTTGATGCAGTGGCTAAACGTAGGCGACAATATCGGTTTGCCGCTGCGGATGAAAACATCCAAGTCCGATGACGAAATCGATGCCTTGGTGCGCGAAAAACTGGCCATGGTTAACTTGGAACATGCCTTTGATAAGCATCCGAGCGAATTGTCGGGGGGCATGCGCAAGCGAGTAGGGTTGGCCCGCGCCATCATCACCAACCCGGAAATCATCCTCTATGATGAACCGACATCGGGCCTTGACCCGGTCACCTCGCGCACCATCGATCGACTGATTAATCAGTTGCGCGATGAGTTGGGCGTGACCAGTGTCGTGGTCACGCATGACCTGCACAGTGCCTTGGCGATTGGTTCCCGGATTGCCATGCTGCACGAGGGGCGTATGGTTGAAGTATCCGCCCCGGACACGTTTGTAAAGTCGGACAACGAATTTGTCCGGGGGTTTCTTGAAGCCCAGTACATCACCACCCGTGGCGATTGGGAAAAGGAATAACGAGTATGAAAAGAAGTCAGTTACACGAGATTTCGACGGAGATCATTGTCGGCGCCTTTATCTTTATGATTCTTTTGGCGCTGGGATTCTTCACTATCATTCTCAGCTACGAAAATATCTTTCGTCAGTACCATCACATTGAAGTTCGCTTTGATCACGTGCGCGGCCTGCGGCAGGGCGATAACGTGTTTCTGCGCGGGGTAATGATTGGGCGGGTCACCGATCTTGAAGTGGAGGAGCACGGGGTATTGGTCACCGCCAGTTTACGACAGCCCGTGAATATGCGGGAGGGATACAGTGTACGAATTGTTGCTTCGTCCGTATTGGGCGGCCAGCATTTGGCCTTGGATGAAGGCCCGCCAGACGCCCCCGTTATACCATCGGACACCGTCTTTCGTGGGGCGGTACCGGTTGACCTGATGGAGGAGGCCACTGGGGCGATTGCCTCCGTGCGTGAATCCTTACAAGAGGGCGGCATACTGGAAAACCTTGAAGCGACACTCAGCGATTTGCGCTCATTAACCGAGGGCTTGGCCGAGGGACGTGGCACCATCGGGCGGCTGTTGCAAGAGGACGATTTGTACACGGATTTGGCGGCCGTGGCCGACGATGTACGGCACTTGACCGGCGCCTTGCGCGACGGGGAAGGCACCTTGGGCGCCTTGCTAACCGATCGCCAGTTGTACGACAATCTGTTGGAGGTCAGTCAGCGACTGACGGATGGCAAAGGGACCCTGGGCCGATTGCTGGCCGAGGACGATACGCTCTATGAAGATTTAGCGGCCACCTTGGCGGCGACCCGGGAAATGACCGAGAAAATGGCGCAAGGCGAGGGCACCATTGGCCGACTCATCGCGGATGACGAACTGTACGATGAAGCGCGCATGATGCTGCACGAAATTCGTGCGGCGATTGATGATTTCCGCGAGACCGCCCCGATCACGACGTTTACCAGTATCTTCTTCGGCGCCTTCTAGGCTGGTTCAGCCTTTATGTGACGATTCCACATTCGTTTACGTGGATCGCCGCCGCCGGAACAGGCGCTTGCGCCTGCGCGCGTTTCCTTTTGCGTAGAACGGGTAACGCGAAAGAGCGATGCCGGGTGCGGGGTATTTCCAGCGTTTGTACATCCACAGCCACGCCTCGGGGTGCGCCCGGATCGCGTCCTGAATCCGGTCGGCGATGGTCTGTGTGATCCCGGCCACAGAGGGGCGTTCGGATTCGGCGGGGTAGTCGGCCAAGGCGATCTTAGGCGCGCCATGGACGTAGTAGTGGCCATCCCAGCGCGGGATACAGAAGCCGAACAAAATGTCCGCATTGGTCTTTAATGCCAAGGAGGCCCCGGCATCTGAAATCGGAACCGGCAGACCGAAGAAATCAACGAACAGGCCGCCTTCGTCCGGTCGCGTATTTTGATCCAGTAACAAGCCGATCTTGCCGTCCTGTTTGAGGGTACGCAGCATCGCGCGGATGGCGCCGGCTTTGGGAATAACCTGTTGCCCGGACACCTTGCGCATCTGCAACAGGTACTCGTCGACCGCCGGGTTTACCAAAGGCGCTGCGACACTGGACAAGGGGTTTCCCCGCACACTCACCGCGTGCCCTAACAATTCCCAGTTGCCCAGGTGCGCGGTGATGCACATGTGGGCCTTCTTTTGAAACAGTTCGCTCAACGCAGGATCGAATTCGACATAGTTCGCTATCCGGGCCTCCGTGTCCCGTGCAAACCAGAAGATATCCAGTAACACCAGCGCAAAAAGTTGGCAGGAGTGTTTGATGATGCGGCGTTTTTCCGCCGCCGACAAGGTGTCGCCGTAGGCGATATCCAGATTCGCCAGCGCCACGCGCTTTAGATTCGGCGTGAACCCATAGCCCAGCCATCCCAGCACACGCGCCCAGCGCAAAACGGTTCTGCGCGACCAGCCGGGAACCCACCGTAACGCCACTCGTGTTCCCCACGTTTCTAATTTTTTCTGCACGCTCGTGCTACCCATAACGCCTCGATTCAGGGCGCAGTGTAATCACTCCAAGCAGTCAGGCACACCAAAAGCGGGGGTGGGCGGGACACATGCAAGCACCCTGTGATTCGACATGGTGAGCCGGGTGGGGCTCGAACCCACGACCCTAGGCTTAAAAGGCCCATGCTCTACCAACTGAGCTACCGGCCCATGTCAAATTTCGGTGAAATCCGGTCCAGAGTAGGGGAGGTTGATTGTTTTGTCAAATAACTGATTGCCAATGACTGACCCCAACGATATAGTCCAAACATTGATGCATGAGTAAGAGGCTCATGATCACGGATTCGACGTCGGCGGAAGTCGTATGCAATCGCAAAGGGCAGCCGCTATCAGGACAGGTTATTAAGTAGATGGCGCAGGTTTTCGGCCCTTGGGCAAATACGTTAGCAAAGCTTAGCATTGTGCTGGGTGTATTTTTTGTGGCCGGCGCCCTAGCCTTGCTGGACACCATCACCCGCTCATCCTACGTGCGCTACACCGGCATTGCCCGCGCGCAACCCGTACCCTTCAGCCATCTCCATCATGCCAATATGGGGATTGACTGCCGCTATTGTCATACGACCGTTGAAGAACAGGCCTCGGCCAATATCCCCCCTACGAGCGTCTGCATGAATTGCCATACGATGGTCTGGGCGGACTCGCCGATGCTGGCCCCGGTAATCGAAAGCTGGGAAACCGGTGAACCGATCAAATGGACGCGCGTCCATGATATGCCCGATTTCGTCTATTTTGATCACTCTGCGCACGTGAATAAAGGCATCGGGTGTACCGATTGCCACGGTCGCGTGGATCAAATGCCGTTGGTCTGGAAGGAGCAGCCACTCTATATGAAATGGTGCTTGGAATGCCACCGCGAGCCGGAGCGGTTTATCCGCCCCCGTGAAGAGGTGTTCAACATGGCGTATGAGCAGCCCAAGAACCAAATCGAACTCGGGCAGGCCTTGGTTGAAGAATACGATGTGAAGACGCACAACCATCGACTAATGGATTGTTGGATTTGTCACCGATGAAATGGGTTAATGAAAAGTTGACGCGCGAAGATCTGCTGAACGGGAAACGCCCCGGTCAGCCAACGGCGATTATCGAATCGGCGGCGTCAGCGCCCCAAGCAGATGCCGAGGCCATTGTCTTCAAGCAGGCGCAAGAGCGACGCTTGGACTTAGGCGAAGTGCGCCAGGTGCTGGCCGGCAAAGAGGGCTCGGCCTATTGGAGTAGTCTTGAGGAGTTGTGCGAAGACCCAGCGTTCACCGAATTGATGGCCAAGGAGTTTCCCAGCCTGCCCGAAACGACTGAGGG
>SKLK01000282.1 GCA_007123265.1 Kiritimatiellia bacterium | reverse complement strand
CGCTGTGCAACACAGCTTTGGCGGCCATGCGCAATCAACAGGACGTGCATGTGATAGAGGGCAGCGGGCGGCAAGCGGGATTCCAGTAACACGCGCACGGCCGTGACCGACGCCTTCGGCGAAACCCAGCCCAACCGCCGGATGATCCGGTGAATATGCGTATCCACCGGCATTGCCGGGCGATTGAGCGCGAACAGCAACACGCAGCAGGCCGTCTTGTCACCGACACCCGGCAAGCTGGTCAGGTAGGTGTAGATTTCTTCGGTGGATAATTGGCGTAGTCGCGCCAGCGAGAGGCGGCCTTCCCGTTGCATAATCTCCTGCAAAACCGCTTGGATACGCGGTGCCTTCTGATTCGCCAAGCCACCCGACCGGATCGCGTGGGCCACCTGTTGAACCGGCGCTGCGAGGACCTGTTCCCAGCGCGGGAACGCGCGGCGCAAGGCGAGAAAGGCCCGATGCGAATTCTTGTCGCTGGTATGTTGGGACAGAATCGTTTCGACCAGCACATTCAGCGGCGTCCCCGACGGGTGCGTTGCATCGGGACGACCATAGCAATCCGCTAGAGCCGAGTAGACGGCGTGGACCGTGCGTTGAATGGGTGGCATCGATAAACCTTTCAGGGCATCTGCTTGACTAATTCATTGGGATCGGTACTCTACGCACCCTGACGCCAGCGTCAATCCTGTGTCGGGCGGTTAGCTCAATTGGCAGAGCGCCACGTTTACACCGTGGATGTTACAGGTTCGAGTCCTGTACCGCCCACCACTCACGTTCCCGGCCGGGCGTCGCCCACCAGTTCCTTGTACACCTCCTGCATCCCTGCCGTGGCGGACGTTGCCAACAAGCGAAAGTGATCGACGTCATAGCGGGCGGGGATCTCGCGATCGATGAGGTAGCGCGTACAATGCCGTGGCACATACTCGAGCAGGCCGGCGGCCGGGTAGACCTGCAGCGAAGTGCCGATGACGATGAACAGGTCCGCTGCCTGAGCCGCTTGCGTGGCCTCCGGCCACTTCAAGATGGGTTCGCCGAACCAAACCACGTGCGGCCGAAGTTGGGCGCCGTCCGGGGCGGAATCGCGCCATTTTATATCCCCGTCGCACTCGACGATCAGGGACGGATCGTCTGCGCTTTGCGCCTTAGCAATCTCGCCATGCAGATGCATCACATCGGTTGATCCGGCCCGTTCATGCAGATCATCGATATTTTGGGTGACAATCGTCACTTGGAAGTGGTCTTCCAATTGCGCTAACAGGGTATGGGCGAGGTTGGGCTTTGCATCTCGAACCATGCGACGCCGCGCATTGTAGAAATCCAACACCAACCGAGGATTTTCCCGCCAAGCCTCCGGTGTTGCCACCTCGTAGACGCTATGCCCCTCCCAGAGCCCGCCCGCATCCCGGAACGTTTGCAGC
The DNA here is from genome assembly GCA_007123265.1 of Kiritimatiellia bacterium. Taxonomy (GTDB): domain Bacteria; phylum Verrucomicrobiota; class Kiritimatiellia; order SLAD01; family SLAD01; genus SLAD01. The sequence goes on along the minus strand of SKLK01000282.1, from coordinate 2,826 downwards.
CCGCTCTCGGCACTGACCCCGGCCCCCGTGAGCACCACCAGGTGCCTCTGCTGATCGGATTGATTCATGATTGCGGTGAATACCTTTGCTCAAAGTGATCATTTAGGCAAGCCAACCGGCATAAAGTAATGTTCAAAACACTCGAAGGAAGGCCTTTTGCTCATGGCCTCTGAAACAAGCGATAGACGCGCATGCGCTACACCCCTGATGCATCTGCGGGACGTTATGAGCGGGTTTTCCAAGCGTTGGAACGCTGGGGAATATGATTTTCCGATCGTTGGAAGGTTTGTCGGTGCTTTTTCATGTTCGACCATCGCGAGTCGGGACAAAAGTTCTTTGACCCCAAGGGGCGGCAATACGATCAGATGGCGCAGGCGGCGCGTAGCGGCTGCCAGAACATCATTGAGGGCTCCGAGCGTTCGTCCACCTCCAAGGACACTGAAATGAAGCTGACCGACGTGGCTCGGGCCAGTCTGGGCGAGCTGCGCGGCGACTACGAAATCCTGATTCTCGATCGTAACCAGCTTCCGTCGTCGGTGCATTCGCCCGAAGCCATCCATTGCGGCTTGCATACGCAGCGCCTCTGCTTCGTATAGTTTAATACACCGCTCAATGTATGCCAGCGCCGCATCCAACTCGCCACGTTCCAGCGCTTTCCACGCGCGCGTGGTCAGCGTCGATGACGTTTGATCGCCAAAATCCACTTCCGCCCCTTGCGCGGACCGGGGAGGTCCCACGGACAAAGCCAGCAGCAACGCTCCAAAAACGCAACCGATCGTTTTATTAAAAGTTAAATGCGAAAGCGAAGCCTCAGAAAGTGGGCGGGGTCGGACCGCGGGTCTCGCCAGAGTAGCAACGAGCAATGAGGTGATAGGCCTCGTGGGCACCCAAAAGATTGACGATCTCCACTGCGTTTGCCACCCTCTCGACATGAACGAGACCCGATCATCCATTCTCTATCAACTAATGCACCCTCCCACCACAAACCGTCTTAATAGCAATTTCTTGTCAAGTGATCGAGTCCGGTTAATTCATCCGGTCGCTCGAAAAGCGGCAGGTCCTCAAGATCTGCTGCACGGAAGAGGTCGCCTGGCGGCCGGGGCTGGATCGATGACGGCCTGCTCGGCCACTCCAGAGAAGCTCTCGCCATGTCCGAGCTAGATACTGACGCCGATTTCATCCGGCGCGTGACTTCCTGCCTCGAAGGCTGGCTGACCGACGACGATGTCGCGGTGACAGCCGATCTGCTGCGGGCGCAAGAGGCCTGGGAGGTGGATGCGTCGCTGGTGGAGATCGGCGTGTATGGCGGCAAGTACCTGTCGCTGCTCTTGGCGTCGGCCGCCCGGACCCGCTCGCGGGTGCTGGGAATCGACACGTTTCAGTTCAAGGATCCGGCCGCGGTCAGTGCCGACCTGGAGCGGCTCGCGGCTGAGCTGATGCCCTGGCTTTCGTTACATCAGGGCTCCTCTCGCGAGCTTACGCCAGAATCATTCCTGGCACTGCTGGGCCGGCCCGCGCGGTTCATCAGCGTCGATGGTTCCCATGAGCATACCGACGTGCTCCACGATCTGCGGCTCGCCGACGCCGCGTTGGCTCCCGGCGGACTGGTGGCGGTCGACGACTTCCTCAATCCGCTCGCGATCGGCGTCAACCGGGCCGTGAACGCCTTCCTGGAGACCGGACCGTCCTTGGCAGGGGTCGCCTGCGGTCCCAACAAGCTATTCCTTGCCCGGCCGTCGCAAGCCGAACGCTATCGGCAGCATCTCGAAGGCCACTTGCTTGCCTCGCCGACGGCCCGCGGCGAACTCTTCCGATCTCGGCTGGCCACCTGGCGGGGCCTCGTGGAACAGGATTTCTTCGGCAGCCCGCTGTTGCTCTATGCCTCGGGCTGAGATGAGACGCCTACACTTGACGACATCGACTACGACAGCCGGTACATGTCCAAGGCATCGCCGCTCTGGCAACGCCTCTACAACCATTTTGACGCATTTCTGATCATACCCGTATGGATTTGCTGGATATTTGTCCGGACCTGGATAAGGAGCGTATTCACGTAACGCCGCTGGGCGTTGACTTGCCTGAACCGGAACAGATTTGCAATGCACGTCGCGAGGCGGTACGCCAAGCATATGGTCTGGAGCGTCCCTACATCTTTTATCCCGGCACGCTGACCCCACGGAAAAATATGGTACGTGGTGTGCGGGCCTGGGCAGCTGCAAAACGCATAGCTCATGTGGACCTCGTTGTAACGGCGGGCAAGTCGTGGCGTGATGATGATGTGGAACAGGCGGTCGATGACTTGGGTGTTCGGTCCCGCTTCAAGCGATTGGGGGAAGTGGACGAAGCGGACTTGCCCGCACTCTATGCATGTGCCGAGGCACTATTCTTCCCTTCCCTGTATGAGGGCTTTGGCTTACCGATATTAGAGGCCATGGCTTGTGGTTGTCCGGTGGTCGCGTCAAAGGCGACCTGTCTGCATGAGGTGGTCGATACAGCGGGATTGCTGGTTGATCCGCTTGATGAACAAGCGATGGCCGCGGCACTTGAGCGTGTTCTGACGGAAAAGGAGTTGGCGGAGCGTCTGCGTGAGACGGGGCAAGCGCGTGCGGCGTCGCTGCCATGGGAGGCTTGCATCAGGGATATATACTCGATCGTCAAGGAGCTCTAGCTTGCACAGCGATACGTAGATTGATCATGCAGCACTATTCCACATCTCCCATCGAAATGATTGCGCGTGCAGTTCGGCATCACGGTTTGCTGCGTATGATGGTGCAGGCGCGAGGCTTTTCGGGGAGGCGCGAAGGGGCTAGAAGTGTCTTTTCGCAT
>SKLK01000281.1 GCA_007123265.1 Kiritimatiellia bacterium | reverse complement strand
GTGGTTGCCGGACTAGGATTTGAACCTAGACAAACAGATTCAGAGTCTGCTGTGCTACCGTTACACCATCCGGCAGATAGGATTCGTTCAGCCTACGGGATTTTGATTTGAAATCAAGTCATTGTCGTGTGTCGCCCGGGAACCTTCCTGCCGTCTGCGCGGCCCATGGTGCACTTTCCTTGCTCCACATCTGCATCTAGCTTGTGGACCCGTTTTCCGGAAGGACTCGGATGGACAAGGAGAGCCGGGAGCCTGCGGACGCCAGTGGGGCAGAAAGTCGAAAGAGGTCCAGATTTCCGCGCCGCTTTGCTCGTGATTCAGAAGTGTCTACGGGCGAATTCGCGGCCGGAGCCGGTTTTGAGGTAGGCCTCGAATGCGACGGCCTTGTCCTTAGAGGAAAATCGTATGGCCGTTTCGATGCGCCACGGGCGATGCCTTCTGGTATGAGGAACCCCTCGCTCCGCTCGTCGCGAAGGCTGGTGGAGGGTATGGGAGTCGAACCCACGACCTCTTGAATGCCATTCAAGCGCTCTCCCAACTGAGCTAACCCCCCAGCTTTTGGCAAACTCTTCTCGGGTGCTTTTCCAATTCGAAGTCCCGCAGAGTTTGTTCGAATGCCCAGATAGTAAGCAGCTGAGGCCAATTGTCAATCATTCGACGACATATTTTAGGGCTTCTGCTCAGGTCACCTGTCGCCTCCTGTCGTTGCTCGATTGAAGTCGGCATGCGTTTTGCGGATACGCGCAGTTATTAATCAAGTGGAAATTCATCGGCCCCGTGTTGCGCAGCGAGTGCTTCCCGCCAGCCTGCTCATCTACAGCGGCGATTCGTCGCCGCCGGGAACAGTGCCGTTCTCTATTTTCGTCCGCTTGACGTGAACTCGACGATCGCGGTACCCTATCCTGTGCGAGGTTCCGCGCACATGGATCATTTCGGAACGGAAAGCAGAGTGACAGGTATGAGCAGCACGAAACCCCTATTGGTAATCGCCGTCGGCGGAAACTCCCTGATCACTGATGCGACGCACATGTCTGTGCTTGATCAGTATCAGGCGGCCGGCCAGACCAGCCATCACATCGCCAGCCTGATCGAGGCTGGGTACCGCGTCGTTGTCACCCACGGGAATGGTCCTCAAGTGGGGTTTATCCTGATGCGGTCCGAACTCGCCAAGTCCGTTTTGCACCAGGTTCCCCTCGAAAGCTGCGTGGCCGATACCCAAGGCGCGATTGGCTATCAAATCGAACAAACACTCGCCAATGAATTGCGTCAGCGCTCCTTAAACACACCAATGGCCACCATCGTCACCCAGGTGGTGGTCGACACCAATGATCCGGCGTTTCACGCACCGACCAAACCCATCGGCCCCTTTTACAGCGAAGCCGAGGCGCGATTGCACGAGAAAGAGGACGGGTGGGATGTGAAGGAGGATGCCGGTCGCGGATGGCGGCGTGTGGTCGCGTCGCCGCAACCGTTGGAGATCATCGAATTGTCCGCCATCCGCACCTTGCTGGAGCAGGATTTCCTCGTTATTGCCGTCGGGGGTGGAGGCATTCCGGTCATTCGCAAGGCCAATGGCGACCTCGAAGGCTGCGCGGCTGTGATCGACAAGGACGTGGCCTCCTGCCTGCTCGCGAAGGAGCTGGGCGCTGACACGTTCATCATATCCACAGCCGTGGACAAGGTGATGTTGAACTTTGGCCAACCCGACCAACAGGCGCTTGATCTAATCACCGTGGACCAAGCCAAGGCCTACATGGCCGACGGCCATTTTGCCGCTGGCAGCATGCAACCCAAGATCGTCGCCGCAATCGACTTTCTTGAACACGGCGGGAAGAAGGTGATTATTACCCAACCCCACTTACTGGAGGAAGCCATTGCGGGACGAAACGGGACACATATCGTACCTTAATCCAGATGCGAAAGAGGATTTCTCATGATCGGTTATCAGTGTTTGGTGTGCGGCAAGGAATTCGCAGCCTCGTTCGATGGCTACGTGTGTTCCGCATGCGGGGGAAATTTGGATGTCCGCTACGATCTGGCGGATATCGCCAAACGGCTGGACCGGGACGCGCCGTTTCTCGGCGGCCGTACCGACCAATTCAAATACGCCGCATTGATGCCGTTGGATTCGATCGACTCGGCTCCGCCGCTTCGGGTCGGAGCCACACCCCTCTACCCCGTGCCCCGGCTTGGCGCCTTGGCGAGCTTAACCAACCTGTACCTGAAAGATGAAGGACTGAATCCCAGTCAATCGTTCAAGGACCGGGCCAGCGCCATGATTATCGCCCGGGCCCGCGAAACCGGCGTCCGCGTGGTCGCCGGCGCCAGCACCGGCAACGCCGGTAGTTCCATGGCCTGCATGTCGGCCGCCGCAGGCGTCTCCTGCGTCGTCTTTGTCCCGGAAACCGCGCCACCGGCCAAGATCGCTCAACTGCTGATTTATGGGGCCCGCGTACTAGCCGTGCGGGGCACCTACGACGATGCGTTCGACCTTTGCGCGCGTATCTGTGAGGAAAAAGGTTGGTTCAACCGCAACACCGGCTTTAATCCGTTTACCCGCGAAGGGAAAAAGACGGCCAGCTTTGAAATCTGCGAACAACTGGACTGGCACGCACCGGACCGGGTGATTGTGCCAACTGGTGACGGCAACATCATTAGCGGGATTTGGAAAGGCATGAAGGACCTGTACGCCATCGGCCTGATCGATCGCCTGCCCCGCATTGATTGTGCGCAGGCGGAGGGTAGCGCAGCCGTGAGCCGGGCGATCGACGCGCTACGGCACAGCGGGGACATCCCTACCGGCAGCGATTGGAGCCGGGTCAAGGTTCAGCCGGTTCAAGCCCAGACCTGTGCCGACTCGATTGCTGTCGACGATCCGCGCGATGGGCTGGCGGCGGTGCGCGCCGTGATCGAATCCGGCGGGGAAGCTGTCACCGCCAGCGACGCTGAGATTTTGGATGCCATCCGCGAGGTGGCCCGTCATACGGGCGTCTTTGTCGAGCCCTCCTGCGCCTGCGCCTGGGCCGGTCTACGCAAACTGGCCGAAGCCGGGCGAGTGGATCCGGACCAACGCATCGTTTGCCTGATGACCGGCTGCGGATTGAAGGATATCCAGAACGCCCGCAAAGTTGCCGGCGACCCCATCACCATTGACGCCGATCTCGATGCGGCCCTCGCGGCCTTAAACGGGCCGTGATCCACGGCAGCAGGCTCGGGCCCCCAAACCAAACCGTAGCCGGTCGCTTACAGACTCCCGCTCGCGTGGCGGCACGGCGCCCCGCCCTCCCCCGGAACGAGATGGCGTTCTGAACCGGGGATACGCCATGCCCCAAGCGGCAACTCAAACGCTTTCCGCCACGGTTGCCAACCAACGGCTGTTACGCCCATGGAAGACCCAATGATCCTGGTGGCCCCGTTTCGGGTTCGCTTTTCATTGCGTTCGCCCCTTTATCGTATATCATTATCTGTTCAACTAGAAAGGAGCTACATCATGAAGTGGGCGAAACGAATTGGGAACCTGGGTACCGAAACCGCGTTTGCCGTATCGGCGGATGCCAAAGCGTGGGCCGAAAAAGGTCATGATGTGTTCCCCTTTCATTTGGGTGACATGAACATTCGCACCCCGCTTAACATTATCGAAGCGGGTCATCAAGCGATGCTCGACGGCAAGACCGGATACGGCCCGGCCCCCGGCATTCCGGAGTTGCGCGCGGCCCTGGCCGAGGATGTCGGTCGGGCGCGGGGGCTCGCGTTCGCCGCGGAAAATGTGTCGGTTCAGCCGGGCGGCAAACCCTCGATTGGCAAGTGGTTGATGGCGTTGATGGAAGAAGGCGACGAGGTCTTGTATCCGAATCCTGGCTACCCGATCTACGAATCGCAAATTGAGTACTTGGGTGGCGTAGCCGTGCCCTACGGGTATGTGCCCACGGATTCCGGTTTTACCATCAACCGCGAGCAGGTGGAAGCGGCCATTACACCGCGTACACGCCTAATCTTCTACAACAACGGACAAAACCCGATTGGCGCGGAATCCGATGACGAGGAGATGCAATGGCTGGCGGATCTAGCGCAAAAACACGACTTGCAGGTGTTTTCCGACGAGCCCTACTTTGACATTCGATACGCAGGCAAAAGCAAAAGTATTGCCAGCCTGCCGGGCATGCAAGAACGAACGCTGATCGCCTACACCTTTTCAAAGAAATACGCGATGACCGGTTGGCGTGTCGGCGGGGCTCTGGGCCCCCAGCCATTGATCGACGTCTTTAACAAACTCAACGTCAACTATGAATCGTGCACGGCCACGTTCATCCAACACGCGGCGGTGGAAGCGCTGCAAGGGGATCAATCGGGGTATCAATCGATTATCCAAATCTTGCAGGAACGGCGCGATGTGTTGGTGGATCTGTTGAACAGCATTGAAGGCGTATCCGTGTACCGGGCGCCGGTCACGTTTTATCTGTTTGCCGATGTCACCGGGGTGTACCAGCGCAAAAACTACGCCTCTCAAGCGGATCTACGCCAAGAGGCGCTGAAACAGACCGGGGTATCGTTCTGTTCCCGCAGCCATTTCGGCAAGCCGCTACCGAACGAGGATCGCGTGTTTATCCGCTTTGCCTATTCGGGAATTGATGTGGACCGGATCCAAGCAGGCATCGGCAAGCTGAAGGCGTTCTGGGAATCCTGATCCGGTCTGCGCAATGCGAATGAAACGCAAAACGCTACGGGTGCTGGCGTTTTACGGGATGCACATCGTGTATTTCCCGCTATTGATCGTTTCACTGCGCCTCTTTACGTACATGCGCGTGGCGTTCACAGACGAATGGCCAGGATGGCTGACAGGCGTCGCCACCCTGGCCATTGCCGGGGGATTGTACGTCTTTATGGGGTATCGCTTAACCCGCTGGCTGAATCACGCGGAGGGCGCCAAACTGGACGGATCGCGATAAATGTGAATGTCGCGTTGCGGGAAAGGAATCTGAATACCTTCCGCGTCAAAGCGTTCCTTGACCGTCTGCAACGTATCAAAATAGACGCCCCAGTAATCCGTCGCATTGACCCACGGACGTACGGCGAAATCGATGCTGCTATCCGCCAAGGCCACCACCCCAATCGTGGGTTCGGGATCCTTGAGGATACGCTCGTCTTTTGCCAGGATATCCGCCAATACGGCCTTTACCTTCTGCAGATCATCCGAGTAGCTGACGCCAATAGTTAAGTCTACCCGACGCGTTTCCTTCGCAGAGAAGTTCACGATGTTGCCACCGGTGATATTCGAGTTCGGCACAATGATGACCTTGTTATCCGGGGACCGCATTTGCGTGGTAAACAGGGTGATCTCTTCGACGATCCCCATTTCACCACCGGCCTGCACAAAGTTGCCGACAGCAAAGGGTCGAAAGACAATCAGCATAATGCCTGCAGCAAAATTGGCCAACGAACCTTGTAACGCGAAGGCAATGGCCAAACCCGCCGCACCGATGATGGCAATAAATGACGTGGTTTGGACGCCAACCTGATTCAAGGCCGCCAACACCACCACCACGATTAGGAGGCCGTACGTCAAGTTTCCGGCAAATTTGACGAGGGTGGTATCGACATTCCCTTTCGTCAACATGCGCTCAACCACTTGTCGCACCAGCTTGGCGACCCAGCGACCGATCACAAAAATGACAATGGCGCCGATCACGCGCAATCCGTACAACGCGGCAAATTCGACAATTCGTTCTACAATGTTGTCCACAACAGCTCCTTTACGATTAAGATGCCAGCCAACGATTGGGTGGCGCGCTGTTTATAGGTTGCGGCTTTTGAGAATACAAGAGGGAAATCGCGATTCGGGGGCGGGACGGGAAAGCTAACGAAACACTATTCGCCCATTACGGTGGTGATGATTTTGCGGCAGCGGGATTTGATATCGCATTCGAGATGGAAATTTGCTGCCAGGTGCCCAGTGCGGGTGCGCCATTCGCTACTGGCAGGATGATTTCAGGTCCTACTAAATGTGTTTACGATTCGTTAGGGGGCCATCCGCCCCATCATGCGCGGGAACGGGATGGTCTCGCGAATATGTTTTAATCCACATATCCACGCCACGGTTCGCTCAAGGCCCAAACCAAAGCCACCATGCGGCACGGAACCATAGCGTCGTAGGTCCAGATACCATTGGTATGGATCGGGATTCATACCCTCCGCCTGCATACGCGTGAGCAATGCCTCGGCATCGTCTTCGCGCTGACTGCCGCCGATAATCTCTCCATACCCTTCGGGCGCAATCACATCCATATTGAGCACCACCCGCCCGTCCGCCGGATCGGGTTTCATATAGAACGCCTTCACGTCCCGTGGATAGCGGGTGATGATGACGGGCCGATCGAACTGGCGCGAAAGAATGGTTTCCTCGTCCCCCCCAAGGTCCTGGCCCCAAGCGAAAGTTCGTGCCGACTCGATGTGTAGAGGCCGATTCTGCACATCTACCGCAAGTTCGCGGATGCGGTCATGCAGTTGCTGGGCTTCACGTTCCCACTTTTCCAACTGCCATTTCTTGCCGCCGCCGGCCATGCGATCCGTGAGCTGCTGTTCCTCGCTGCGCCACGCGTCCAATCGCGCCTGATCCGCAGCCAATTCCTGCATTAACTGGAGATGTAGATCGTCGCTGCGCAAGCGCTCCACGGCCTCCGAGTAGGTAAGTACGGGGAACGGCGCCTGCACCCGCTCCAGCGCCCCGACATCCCGCTCCAACACCTGCAAATCCACCCGGTTATGCGTCAGCGCCGCCTGCACCAGCGCAACGATAAACGCCTCCGCTAATGTGACCAGATCGGCAAGTTCGGCGAAGGCTATTTCAGGCTCGATCATCCAGAACTCAGCCAGGTGGCGACGGGTCTTTGACTTTTCCGCCCGGAACGTGGGCCCGAAACAATAGACCTTGCCGAGGGCCATGGCCGCGCTTTCCAAGTACAGTTGCCCAGTCTGAGCGAGGAAGACTTCTTGATCAAAATAGTCCACCGAAAAGAGCGTCCCGGCCCCTTCCGCCGCGCCGGGCACAAGCAGCGGTGTATCGATCAAGGTGAATCCGCGCTGGTCAAAGAAGGCGCGGGCCGCCTGAATCAGGGTATGCCGCACCCGCAGAATCGCCGCCTGTCGCGGGGAGCGAAGCCAGAGATGGCGATGGTTCATAAGGAAATCGGTGCCGTGCGCCTTGCGCGAAATGGGATACGGCTCTGCACGATGGATCAGTTGAATACCGGTAACGACCAATTCGAAACCGCCGGGTGCGCGCTCGTCACGCCGCACGCGACCGCTCACGGTCAACGACGATTCCTGGGTTAGGTCGCCGACCTGCGCGAAGGCGGCTGATGTTTCCGCCGAGACGACGCATTGGCAGATGCCGGTGCCATCGCGCACGAGAAGAAACGCCAATTTGCCGCTCTCACGCTTGCCATGCAACCAACCGCGCACGTCGATGACTTGATCAACGGCCTGCCCCAACTCCTTGATTTCAACAGACATAACGTGCTCCTGTTTCGGCGCGATGTTTATTCGAGCAATTCCGCATCCGCGTGGCCGCCGTCTTCGGTGACCGGCGCGTCCACCGCCAATGCGTGGTCGCCCCACCAGCGAATCAGCCAGGCGCCCAACGGCGCGGTTAATACAATGCTCAGTACCGACACCGCCAGAATGGTTTCGCCGGGCGCCGTATTCATCCCCGCTGCCGCCATAGCCAACAGGGGCGCGGCACCAATCGCCGCCTGCACCGTGGCCTTCGGGAAAAAGGCGATGACGACAAAACTACGCTCTGCAGCGTTCAAGGGACTGCGAATCAAACAGGCCAAGGTGGCCAGTGAGCGCCCCACCAAACCGCAGGCAATCACGGCCACACCGGCTAAGCCGGTATCCCAGGCCACGTGAATGTTCACTTGGGCGCCGACGAGGGTGAACAGGATGATCTCCGCAAAGATCCAAATTTTGGCCAGCTTGGCTGAAATTTCGTGGGCGGCGTGCTCGTCTTGCTCGAGCAGCATCAAACCCAACGCCATCGCCGCGATCAATCCGGCAAAGGGAATGCTGGGCGCCACGAGCTCCTCGATCCGCAACAACATCACCGCCACCGCAATCACCGTGAGTACCCGCTTGGTTGCACGGGGATTGTAGCGGCGAAAGAGCCGCGTCAGCATCCATCCCAAGCCCAGCCCCGCCGCGCCACCTAGCAGCAAGGACACAGGAATTCCCGCCAAGGACCATGCCACGTTCGTTTGCAGGCCGACGTACACACTCAAGATCATGCTGTGCACGACAATCACATAGACATCGTCGACAGAGGAAGCGGCCAGAATCATCGTCGGGATTTCTTTTTTCCCTCCGCGCCCGTGCCGCATCAGTCGCAGCATAGCCGGCACGATGACGGCGGGCGAAACCGCCGCGACAACAAATCCCAACAGGGCCGCTTCCATCAGCGAGAGCCCGAGCAATCCCTGCGCCACCCAGGTGATCACCAACCCCTCCACGGTTGCCGGGACAAAGGCCAACAGCAGTACGCGTTCGCCCACTTGGTGCAGGGCCTTACGACTGAGCGCAAAGCCCGCGCGCAATAGAATGATGACCAGGGCGATGACGCGCAAATCCGGACCGATCACCAAGAGCGAATCATCGATATACCCGAGCACGTAGGGCCCCAGCACCACCCCGACCAGCAACATACCGATCAGCCCCGGCACGGCCACTCGCCGTAGCAAAACATCCGCTACGAGGCACAAGATAATCAATTCCGCGATACTGGTTGCCATAAATCTCTTTTCCCCAAGGTCTCCACCCGGAAAACCTGGTCCGCAGGTGCTTGGTTGAACGCCTCAAGGGCTTGTCCGGTCTATGCTTCTCTATTGACGCCACAGGAATATTGAAACGTAATGACGCCAAAAACAAAGTTTTAATCACAGCGACCTGATTATGAGCAACCCGACCTACGACATTGACCAAGCATGGCATGCCGAACCCGCCGACGCTGCCACGGAGCATTTAAAGTCCCGTCCGGACGAGGGTCTGTCGACTGCCGAAGCCCGCAAGCGACTGGAGGCGTTCGGCCCGAACAAATTGCCGGAACCCGAATCGAGGCATCCGCTCATGCGTTTTTTGGCGCAGTTCCACAATATCCTCATCTATTTACTGCTCGTTGCGGCCGTAGTGGCGGGATTTCTTGGTGAATTTGTCGAAGCAGCAGTGATTCTTGCGGTGGTGATCATCAATGTGCTGATCAGCTTTATTCAAGAGGGCCGCGCGGAAAAGGCGCTAGAAGGCATCCGCAATATGCTGTCGCTTGATGCGGCCGTGCTCCGCGACGGCCAGCGCAAGCGCATCGATGCCGAAGACTTGGTACCGGGTGATATCGTCCGGATCCGATCCGGCGACAAGGTGCCGGCGGACCTGCGCTTGCTATCCGTCAAAAGTTTGCGCGTCGAGGAGTCGGCGTTGACCGGCGAATCGGAGGAGGTGGAAAAACAAACCGATTCCGTGGATGCCGGCGCGGTTCTGGGCGATCGCACCAATATGGCCTTCTCCGGCACCACCGTCACGTACGGAGAGGCCACGGGCATGGTCGTGAAGACGGGGACCCACACGGAGCTGGGCCGGATCAACACGATGATATCGGACGTCGGCGACAAGACCACGCCGCTCCTGCTTAAGATCGATCGTTTTGGCAAAGGATTGTCGGTGGTGATCCTGCTTGTGGCCGCCAGCTTTTTTGCCTACGGACTGTTGATTCAGGAGTATGCATTGGAAGAGATGTTCATGGCCGCCATCAGCATTATCGTGGCGTTTATTCCCGAAGGCTTACCCGCCATCTTGACCATCACCCTGGCGATCGGCGTCCAACGCATGGCTCGACGACATGCGATTATTCGCCGGTTGCCTTCGGTTGAGACCCTCGGCTCCGTCAGCGTTATCTGTTCCGACAAGACCGGCACGCTGACCCGAAACGAAATGACCGCCAAGTCGATCGTGACGACGGCAGGCGCATTTAGCGTGGAGGGCTCCGGCTACCGGCCGGACGGCGCGATACAACAGGATAACCAAGCGGTATCACTCGAGTCACAGCCCGTGCTGAATCGCCTGTTACAGGCCGCCCGACTTTGCAACGACGCGGTCATCAAGCAAGACGCGGAAAGCCAGTGGACGCTCGACGGGACCCCGACCGAGGGGGCCTTGATGACCCTGGCGCATAAGGCCGGATTAGCCGATTGGGCACCGGACCGGGTGGATGCGGTGCCCTTCGAGTCGGAACATAAATACAAGGCGACTCTCCACAGCGTCGAGGACCAGCGGTTCACCTTTCTTGTCGGCGCGCCGGAACGCGTTCTGGACCGTTGCGAGGTCGTCATGGAGTCGGAAGGCACCGCCAAGCTGGACCGGGCCGACTGGGAAGAAAAGATGGAAGCCATCGCCTCGCGCGGCGAGCGGGTGATTGCCTGTGCATATCGGGAGGAAGACACTACAACGTCAACCATCGATCACGAGGACCTGCGCGAGGGTTTTGTTTTCCTCGGCCTGATCGGCATCATTGACCCGCCGCGTGACGAAGTCCTTGACGCCATCGCCGAATGTCGCGAGGCCGGTATACGCGTGATCATGATCACCGGAGATCATGCCGTCACCGCGCAAGCTGTGGCCCGGCAGTTGGGGATTCCGGCGGACGAGGAGCCCATCACCGGCGCCGCCCTGGCAGACATGAGCGATGCCGAGTTGGAGGAAGCCATTCAGCACCACAGCGTTTTTGCGCGCACGAATCCGGAGCATAAACTGCGCCTCGTCAAGGCGTTGCAGGCGCAACACAAGCTATGCGCCATGACCGGTGACGGCGTAAACGATGCGCCGGCGTTGAAACGCGCGGATATCGGCATTGCCATGGGTATTAAGGGGACCGAGGTCACCAAAGAAGCTGCCGAAATGGTTTTGGCCGATGACAATTTCACCTCGATCGTCCACGCCGTGGAGGAAGGGCGGACCGTTTACGACAACATCAAGAAGACGATCTTGTTTCTGTTGCCCGCCAACGGTGCCGAGGCCGGTGTGATCATGGCCGCCGTTTTGATGGGCATCACCTTGCCGATCAGCCCGGTACAAATCCTTTGGGTTAATATGGTATCAGCGGTGACCCTGGCCCTGGCGTTGACTGTAGAGCCGATGGAACAACAGGTCATGCGGCGTCCCCCCAGACGGAAAAGCGAGTCGTTGATCGGTACCAGCTTTGTCTGGCGCATCCTGTTTGTGTCCCTGATTAGTGGCGGACTCACCTTTGCGCTGTTCTCGTGGCACTTTGACCCCGATGCCGGCGATGCCGGCCGGGCGCAGGCGCGTACGATCGCCGTCAATATGTTGGTCATCGCTCACGCCTTCTATCTGTTCACGTGCCGCCGGCTTTATGAATCCAGCTTCAATCGGACCATCTTCAACAACCGTCTTGCATTCGTCATGGTGGGCCTGCTCTTGATCATCCAGCTCATGTTCACGTATGCCCCGTTTATGAATTACCTGTTTGGCACGGCGCCGATCCCCGGCTCCGTGTGGCCGGTGCTGTTGGCGGGCGGGATGCTGGTCATGCTGCTGGTCGAGCTGGAAAAATGGATCACACGGAAGCGGCAGCCGTCCACGTCCTAGGATCGGCGGCGTCTCGACTGTGCCGCTTGACGGGTCTTACACCCGGTAGTAGCTCTTGTCGCCGATGTCGAAGTGTAGTGGCATCCGCCATTTAGCGATGACCATCCAGATATAGAGCAGCGCTGCAACGGCGAGCAGGATACCTGCGATCCGATCGATTCCACCGAGATTGAGTAGAATCGCGCCCGCCAACAGGAAGGGCACCATTGGCAGGCCCCAAATCTTGAAACAGAACGATTCCTTCACCGCCATCATCCCCATACCGGCATAGAAAAATCCGAGCCCGATCAATGCGCCAATGTCCCGAATCGTCCCCTCCAATTGCAGCACGAAAAGTAGCAGGGAAAAGGCGATCCAGCTCATCCCCGGCACCAACCAGCGGAAGCGCGGATCGTACAGATGTAAGTTGGCGCTAGCCAGTGCGGCACTTACCCCGACAGCGGGTAGAAACCATTTGCCGAGCAGCACAAGATCGAACAGCCCCTCTGCAGCATGCAGGGCGATGCTAATCGCAAAAAGGGTCAGTCCGCACCGGTACAAGGCCACGGTCAGGTAGTCCATACCGTCCATTTCTGGTGTATGTTCCGGATTCGCCATAGGTCAAAAAATACCACGTGTTGACCAACATACAACCCGAAACCCGGATGATCGCCCGCTACCATTGGGCGAACAGCTATCCCTGAAGGGCCTTTTTCACGGCTGCAGCCCGTCGGTTATAGATGATTGGGGCGGCAAGTTATTCGAGTGCTTTTTCGTCCGGCAAGCCGAGCAGTTCGTCTTCCAGGCCTTCGAACACGACCCGGGCACTTCCGGCCACACCATGGACGCGAACCACCGTGGTTTGTCCCGCCGCAAAGGTGTAGGTCCCGGATGAATCGCCAGTGACCGAATCGCGCGCAGTGACCCGGTGCGTACCTGTCGGCACATTCCACGTACGTTGCGCGCCCGATGCCACCGTGCCGATGTTTTGGTTATTGAAAAGAATCGTTTGCGTAATATGGAAGTCGTTGATAACTTGCAGCCGGGCCGGTCCTGAGATTTCCGTCGAGGCTGGAGGACTGGGCTCGGGAGCCGGCGTGGAACTTGAACCACTACTCCCACTACTGCTACTACTATTGCAGCCGGTCACCAACGCAACACCCACCACTAGTGCGCCAACCAACAATGAACTCAATCGCTTCGCATTCATGGCCATCTCCTATTCTCGGTTTGAGGATGTCTGCCTGTACTTGATCCCTGCAGTTCTAGTGTGTCAAGGTACCGCAAGAATGCAAGCCATTTGATAACGCTGCTGAGCAAGAATGGGTGAATGTACGGAACCGTTTCCGCCGAGTCCGGGCTTGATCCGGAGAACGGCCTGACATCACTCGCCACTTGCCGGCCTTTAAAGCTAAACGCGACACGATTAATAATGTATTATCATTGTATGATGCGCACGTCCCATGTCTCTCCGACAGGGCCGGTTTTGCCGGGTCCCCCACCCTGTTCGCGACGTGGTGGCTTCACCTTGGTGGAAGGGGTGGTCGCCGGGGCCTTGCTGGCCATATTTATCACCGTCGCTGTAGCGGTGGTGGTGCAGACGGCCCGCGTAACTGAACAGGTGCGGCAGCGATCCACTGCAAATACCTTGGCGTGGAGTTGGGTAGAGCGCATTCGGAACACCGAGTTTGCGCACATGGACACCCTGATCGAACCGCCGCCGGGCAATCGCGTGGATTTCAGCGGCATGCTCGATCCCGACGGCGCGTTTCAGCGGGTCACCACCATCGACACCCAAACCAATGGATTGGTGGTCAAACATATCCGGGTCGAGGTTTGGCCCATGAACCCGCGAGACGGCTCGTTTCCCGCGCATCCGGAAACCATCGAAACCGTGATTGCCGACATCCCTCTGAACGAAGGCGCGCCATGAACCCACGTGCGGGGTATACCGTTACGGAACTCATGGTCGCGATGGCCATCTCGCTGATCGTGCTGCTCGGCGTAACAACGGGGATGGTCACGATTATGCGCAGCGATATGCGGCAAACGCTGGAGATGGAGCGACTGGCCGATGGACACCGGGTCGCCGCACTACTGCGCTCAACCAGCCGCCTGACCTCGCTGAGCGAAATGCATCTTTATCCCCTTGATGGGGGCTCGCATCTGTCCGTCAGCTATCCGTTGCCCCTCGCGCCGGACGCGCAGGGCCATGTGGAACTGGACACGACGGGGCGCGTGCTATGGGGTGAACAGGTAATTTTTCATGCCTGGCCGGCCGAGGCACCCAGCGAGCTGCGGATGACTCGGTTTCGTCCCCGCGACAACACGCTCAGCAATGCCCAGCGCCAACAGCAACTGGAACAGGTCACACTAGACGGAAACGGTACCCAGGCGGCCAATGGCGCCAACAGCTCGACCCGTACGCTCGCCCACATCTCGCCGACCTTCAACCTCCGCTCCGACGGTCGCACCTATGACTTCTATGCGGCAGAAAACCGGCGAGACCCACAGGTGAACTTGGGGGGCGTCCTGCTACAGCCCGGCGCAAACACCATCACCATACGCGCTACCGACAGGTCGCCCGCAAGCACAGGGTTTGGCTTTAAGATCGATCAATTCCGTATTTCACCGTCGGGCTTACCGATTGAAGCAGAAGCCCTGTTGCCCCCCGCGTTGCAAATGGGCACCATGGCGGTGGCGGCTGAACAAGCGGCCGGAAGTTGGAGTGATCGCCGAGCCCTATCGTTTCCCGCCACGGCGAAAGATCATGAATTGACCTTAACGTTCCACAACGACACCTGGCACGAGACGCTGTTTAATGCGCCCGGCAGCGCGTTTGAGGGTACGGTCACCCGCATGGGTACTGAAGAAGGCATGGTGGGCACCTACCTCCAGTCCAGTGGCCGGGAATTGGCTTGGGCCGCGTTGTTTCAAGCGAACACGGGCGGCGCAGGGGCGACGGCTAACATGGTGGCGAGCTCGGCGGTCCGGGTCTTCATTCGCGGCGGGCAAGCCGTGG
>SKLK01000234.1 GCA_007123265.1 Kiritimatiellia bacterium | reverse complement strand
TTTGTGCAGGAGGACGGCGAGGAATACCGTCAGGGCATCCGCCCCGGTCACCGCATCCTGAGTGTGAACGGCGAGGCCGTCGGCAATTGGCAGGATATTCTGGTCACCGCGGCGCTGACGGCGAATGTGACCTTGGAAGTGCAGGATAATGGCCGGGTTTTCGTGGTGGAACTCGAAACCACCGACGATCATATGGGGTTGCGCAGCATCTGGGGGATTGCCGGTATCAGTATCGCAGAAGTGTCCCAATTGGTGCCCGACTCCCCGGCTGAACGCAGCGGCATTGAGCCGGGCGACCGCATCCTCTCGTTCAACGGAGAAACGGTCTACAGCCCGACGCATTTGAGCGAGCTGGTCAATCGGGTCGGTGGCCAATCGGTGTCAATCGAGGTGCTACGGGACGGTGAATCGGTGATGTTGGAGGTGACACCCGCCCTCGATACGGCGTCGGGCCGGGCCATGATCGGGATTCGTTTCAATCCTTGGGCGGTCGACTACGATCAGGTCATTCATCCCCGGCCAACTGAGTTGGTGGCGGAATTCTCGACCTTGATTTTTCGTGTGCTGGGGGCATTGGTCACTCCCTCCACCTCCGGTATGGCGGCCAGCGCCTTGGCCGGTCCCGTCTTCATCCTCAAGAGCCTGTGGGACATGGTGCAAAACAGCTTCGCCATGGCGCTTTGGTTTACCTGCCTGCTGAATGTGAACCTGGCTATACTGAATTTGCTGCCGATCCCGGTATTGGATGGTGGACATATCGTTTTTTCGCTTTGGGAAGTGATTACCCGCCGGAAAATCAATGCCCGCTTCAAGGTGATTATCATGACCTTATGTTGGTTCCTGTTGATCTTTGCGATGATCTATCTCTCGTTCCGCGACGTTTCGCGAATGGGCCTGTTCGCTGGGCGATCGACTCCGGAACCGGCGCCGGTTGAAGATCCTGTATTAATCGATTTTGAGCCGGAGGATGTCCCGGACGCTCGGTTGGAGTAAATGGCCCGCGACTATGGCAGAATGGTGCGCGGTGGCGGGATCTATGTGCCTCGCTGGTTGGTGGTTATCATTTTGGTGCTGGTCGCAATATGGTTTGCCGCGCGCATCTTTGTTCCGCCGGCGTGGCTGGTGCAGCAATTGGATGCCCCGGACGGCACACGGTCGGCGCGCTTGTACCGCAGCGTCTATATGCAGCACCACTTCGTGGTCAAAGTGCGGACCGGATGGTTCTGGCAAACGGCGCACTATTCCCAGCCGTTGCCGCATGATTTACGCATTGATCTCGGCGAACGATTGCGTTGGTCGGAAGACAGCCTGCGGGTCTGGCTGACGGTCGAGGGGGCACCGGTCTGGGGATTCGATTTCGAACGTCAACGCAACCTGCGCGGCGATGAATTAGCTGGATTAATTCCCGCATCATCCGAATAGAGGTCCGTTTTCAATGTGACCCGCCTGATCTGAAAGAGGAGTTTTTGTTATGACACCACCACCGAAGGCACAACCGGTCGAGGTTCCTGATTGGGCGCACGACGCGGTGTGGTATCAGCTTTTTCCCGAACGATTCCGGAACGGCGCGCCGACAAGTAATCCGCAACGGCAGGATATCGCCGATCGCGAGATCCCCGGTTGGCAGATTACGCCTTGGGGACAGGACTGGTATCGACCGGACGCCTGGGCCGAGCCCGCCAAATGGCGTTTCGCGATTCTGGGGCGCCGGTATGGCGGCGATTTGGTCGGTGTCCGCGAGAAACTGGATTATTTGCAAGCGTTGGGCGTGAATGCCCTCTACCTAAATCCCATTTTCACCGCTCGTTCCCTGCACAAATACGATGGCGCCTCCTTCCACCACGTGGATCCGACTTTGGGCCCGGATCGCGAAGGTGACTGGGAAGCCTTGGCGGCGGCGAACGAAACCGATGATCCGGCGACCTGGATCTGGACGGCCGCAGACCGGTATTTTCTCGAGCTGGTGCGGGAGGTCCATGCCCGGGGCATGCGCATCATTCTTGATGGCGTATTCAATCATACCGGCCGCGAATTTTTTGCGTTTCAGGATATTTTAAAGCGGGGCCGCCAATCGCCCTATGCCGACTGGTACCTGATCGATCGCTGGCACCGCGACGGTACGTTCAAATACAAAGGCTGGTTCGGCCATGATTCGCTGCCCGAATTCAATCGCACCAAGGATTCGTTATGGCCGCCGGTGCGCGACTATGTGTTCAATTGCACCCGGCGTTGGATGGACCCGGCGGGCGACGGCGATCGAAGCAAAGGGATCGACGGCTGGCGATTGGATGTCGCGTTCTGTGTGCCGCACGGATTTTGGCGCGAATGGCGGCAGCACGTGAAGGCGATCAATCCCGATGCGTATCTCACGGCGGAAATCATTCAGAACGCGCGGGACTTTGTGCAGGGCGATCAATTTGACGCCGTCATGAATTACATGTGGATGTACCCCGCCGTTGCGTACTTCGCGCCCAGTCCGCACCGACTCGATATGCGCACGTTTAAGCGCAAGCTGGACGCGTTGCGGGCCTCGTATCCGCCGGAAGTTACGCCGGTCCTGCAGAATTTGTTGGATTCACATGACGTCGGCCGGATCCTGTCGATGCTGGAGAATGCCGGTACCATGGCTTTGTCCTGGGACGAGTATTTCAACGTATCGCGGGTGAAGCACAACCCCTCCTTCGTGACCACCAAGCCCGGTCCCGCGGCCTATCGTGCGTTGCGCCAGTTGGTGATCTTTCAAATGACCTATCCGGGTGCGCCGATGATCTATTACGGCACGGAAGTGGGGATGTGGGGCGCCAACGACCCGTGCAACCGGCAGCCGATGTTTTGGGACGATATCCCGTTTGAACCGGAAACCCATACGCCGGCTGGGAAAAACGGGTCGGCTCATCCACGGCAGCCGGATAAAGAGTTGTTTGCCTTTTTCGAGCGCGCCATTCAATTGCGCAAGACGCATCGCGCCCTGCGGCGGGGAACGTTTGCGTGGGAATCCACTGGGCGGCCCGGTCTGCTTGGCTTCACCCGGCAAGACGAGAGCCAGACCATTCATGTGTTGCTCAATGTACGTGACAAGCCCGTGGCGCACGCCTATGCTCATCCCGTATTCGACCTCTGGGACCCTGCGCCGCAACCGTTGCATGGGCCGTTTGAGGTGCCGGCGCATGGATGGCGAATTGTGGCGCAATGAAGATTTATACGTGTACATGTGGTCAGACGCTATTCTTTGATAATAGCCTCTGTTTGCGGTGTGGAGCGGAAGTGGGGCATTGCCCCGTGTGCCACTCCCTCAACCCGTTGCATGCCTTAAGCGACGGCACGTATCGCTGCGGGAATCCAGCCTGTAACGCGCACTTGCAGAAGTGTACCAACTTTAGCGAACACCAAGTCTGCAACCGGTGTGTAGTCGTGCCGGAGGGGGAGGGGACACCGGACGCCTTCTGCGATTGCTGCCAATACAACCAAACCATTCCCGATCTGTCGGTCCAAGGGAACTGGGAAAAGTGGTACCGGCTGGAAGCGGCCAAACGGCGGTTATTCTACGACTTGAATCTGCTGAATTTACCGCACGGCACGGCGGCCTCCGGATTCTATCCGCCTTTGTCGTTCGATTTTAAAGCCGACGTCATCCCCTCCGTCGATATCTGGCGTTCAATGGGCAATGAAGAGCGGGTGTATACTGGTCATGCCCATGGCAAGATCACCATCAATATCCGCGAGGCGGACGAGGTGGAGCGGGAGCGATTGCGGGTCGACATGGGCGAGGCGCACCGTACGTTGATAGGGCATTTCCGGCATGAGATCGGGCATTATTACTGGGAAATACTCATCCGCGGTTCACATGAAGACGCGTTTCGCGCGGTCTTTGGCAATCCGGAAAAGCCGACCTATGCCGAAGCCCAGAACACCTATTACAGCCTTGGCGCCCGCGAGGATTGGCGGCGCTCGTTCGTCAGTGCCTACGCCTCCATGCATCCGTGGGAGGATTGGGCCGAGACCTTTGCCCTGTATCTGGACATGGTCAGCGCGTTGGAAACCGCGATGCAGATTGGTTTCATTGCGCCCGACGAGTATGACCTGTCGAACATGGACCGGATGATTACGCAGTACCAACGTTTGG
This sequence comes from Kiritimatiellia bacterium, assembly GCA_007123265.1. GTDB lineage: Bacteria > Verrucomicrobiota > Kiritimatiellia > SLAD01 > SLAD01 > SLAD01. The sequence goes on along the minus strand of SKLK01000234.1, from coordinate 10,619 downwards.
GCGTGGGCTTGAACGAGATGAGTCGCACCATGGGGCTGCTGGATATGGTGCCGGAAGTGATGGTCACGCCCGTGATTCGTAAGTTACATTTTATTGATGAACGATGCCGACCCCACCGGGGCGTCGCACCCGCGTTCCCGCATCAATTCATCAGTTGAACGCCATACGCGTTTGAGGTCAATCGACCCGACCAGAACGGTTCCAGATCGGGATTCAAATTATGCGGGGCATGGAAGACCGCGCGAAACTCGGTAATGCCTGCCCGCGGAAAATAGAAGGTATCAATCCGCTCCGCGTAGATCATCTGCTGGCCGGGCGGTAGCAGGACCGCTGTTCGTTCGGTGAAATGCATCGCCGGCGGTAATTCGACCACGTAATGGTCGCGCCTGCCCGACGGGTAGATCCAGTAGAAGAGAAATTGCGGACTTCGCGGCACCCACGTGGCTTGCTCGCCCACATTCTTGATTCGCACCCGGAAATTGATCGGTTCGCGGAAGGCGTTGGTGCTGTGAATTGGCTCAATCACCAGTTTCAAGCCATTCTGAGTGGAGCCCCGGTCAAAGGCACCCGGCGTACTGGGCATGTATGGATCGGGCACGGTGGAACAGCCCGCCAGGATCAAGCCGAACAAGGTAATTCCCACGCACCTGAACCTGCGTCGGCTCACCCGCGCTCCGCGCCTCGATCGGTGGATGCCCTCCTGCTTCATCATACTTAATGAAATACCCAGGTTTCCGGGAAAACGTAAGTACCAAGCAGAACTATTTTCGTTTAGGCTGGTCCCGCACCTGCCCCCCATCGCATTTTTCTTTTGCCGTACCTACGGAATGGGCTATCCTCTGGCCGCTGATGCAGGTGGTGGTCGTACGGCGCTACGTGCAAATCCCTAAGGAATATCGAATCATGCGAATATTGTCAGGCATTCAGCCCACGGGAAAACTTCACCTGGGCAACTATTTTGGAATGATGCGGCCCGTGCTCGAACTGCAGGAGCAAGGCGAAGCCTATATCTTTATAGCCAATTATCACGCGCTCACCACGGTGACGGACGCCGCGACCCTGCGTGCGCAAAGCCATGAGGTGGCATTGGACTTTCTGGCCTTGGGCTTGGACCCCGCGAAAACCGCGTTTTACCGGCAAAGCGATGTCCCCCAAGTAACGGAGTTGACGTGGCTCCTGTCTTGTCTGGCCCCCATGGGGCTGCTGGAGCGTTGCCACTCCTACAAGGACAAGACGGCGCGCGGTATGCTGGCGACCCATGGCCTGTTTTCCTATCCGGTGCTGATGGCTGCGGACATCCTCTCCGTGCAAGCCCAAGGCGTGCCGGTGGGGCGCGACCAGAAGCAACACCTCGAGGTTACCCGGGATTTGGCAATCAAGTTCAATAATCAATACGGCGAGGTCTTCACCTTGCCGGAACCCTTGATCCGCGAGGAGGTGGCCGTGGTGCCGGGCGTGGACGGTCAAAAGATGTCCAAATCCTACAACAACACCATTGACCTGTTCGGGGAAGCCAAAGCGATCAAGAAACAAGTGATGCGTATTGTCACCGACAGCCGCACCTTGGAAGAACCGAAGGATCCGGATACCTGCAATGTATTTGCGATCTTTCGGTTGCTGGCTGATGCGGACGCGCAAGCGGAACTGGCCGAACGCTACCGCGCGGGTGGCATGGGCTATGGCGATGCAAAAAAGGCGTTGCTGGAGTGCCTGACGTCCACCTTCGCGCCCCTGCGCGAGCGGCGCGAAGCGCTGCAACAGGACCGGGCGTACGTGGAGGACGTGTTGCAGGACGGTGCCCGGCGCGCCCGCGCCTTGGCGGAGGTGACGCTGGCGCGAGCCCGCGATGCGGTGGGATTGTCTGCGTCATGACGCCCGCAGAGGAATATCGCGTCAAACTGGACGTGTTCGAAGGCCCGTTGGACCTGTTGCTGTACCTGATCCGTCGGGAAGAGGTCGACATCTACGATATCCCGATCGAGCGAATCACCCAGCAGTATATGGCGTATCTCGATCTCATGCGCATGCTGGACTTGAACATTGCCGGTGAATTCATCGTTATGGCCGCCACGTTGATGATGATCAAAAGCCGCCTCCTCTTGCCGGTGGAAGAGCGGCATGAGGAGGAAGACGAAGATGAAGGGGATCCCCGCTGGGATCTCGTCCGGCAACTGGTGGAGTACAAAAAATTCAAGGACGCGGCCCTGCATTTGCAGGATCTGGAAGAGTCGCAGGAAAACATCTTCATTCGGGGTGGCGAAGGCGTGGAGCTGGGCGCTGCGCCCGACGTCTCGTTACAGGACGTTAGCATCTTCGACCTGATTGCGGCCTTTAACGAGGCCCTGAACAAGGTGCAAAAAGAAGAGCTGCGGGAAATCTTCTCGGAACGATTCACCGTCGGTGAAAAAATTGATGACCTGCTTCAGCGGTTGGATCGCGCGCCGCGTTTATCGCTGACCGAACTGTTTCAGGGGATGCACTCGCGGCATGAAGTCGTGTGCGCCTTTCTGGCCGTGTTGGAGCTGATGCGCTTGAAACAGGTGCGGGCGGAACAAGTAGAGGCCTATGGACCGATCGAGTTGGTGCGGGTGATGGAGGACGCATGAGTGACGTGGAACAAATTCCGGAGTTAAAGCAAATCATCGGAGCCATTCTGTTTTCTGCAAAGGAACCCGTAACGCTGCATCATTTGCGGCATGTGTTCGAGCAAACCGCTGAGCAATATGGTGGCTTTACCAAGGATTTCGTGGCGGTGACCGACGAACAATTTGAGGCGGCGGTGGCGGAGTTGAACGAAACGTTGACCCAACAACGGGTTGGCATGCATGTGCGGTCCGTGGCCAATGGCTATCGCTTGGTCAACGACGCCAATTGCGGGTCGTGGTTGCGGGTGTTATTGGAGAAGGGGAAGTCCAGCCGGTTATCCCGCCCAGCGCTTGAAACCCTGGCCATCATTGCCTATCGTCAACCGGTGGTACGCTCTGAAATCGAAGCCGTGCGCGGCGTTGCCGTGGATCAAATCATTCGCAACTTGCTGGATGTGCAGTTGATCCGTGTCGTCGGCCGCAGCGATTTGCCCGGTCGGCCCTGGCTGTTCGGCACGACGCAAAAGTTCTTGGAGCATTTCGGAATCAAATCACTGAATGACCTGCCGGGCACAGAAGAATTACGGCGGTTGGAAGCGGAGCAATTGAAGCGAAAAGCAAATACGGAAACGACGGCGCCCGAAACCGGGGCGACCCCGGCGGATGAGCCGGCACCGGAAGCCGCTGAATCCGACGCTTCGTCATCCACCGCGGAGGAACGCGATGAGCCTTGAAGACATGCGCAAACAAATAGATGCCTTGGACGTTGAGCTGGTTCGCTTATTGAACGAACGCATCAAGGCGGCGATTGAAATCGGCCGGTTAAAACAGGAAACGGGCCAGGAAATCTATGTGCCTGCCCGTGAAAAGGTCGTTTTGGATCGCGTCATGCAACTCAATCAAGGGCCGCTGCATGACACCTCGATCTGCGCCATCTACCGGGAAATCATGTCGGCCGCATTGGCTTTGGAGCATGACCTGAAGATTGCGTATTTGGGGCCGCAAGCGACGTTCACGCATCAAGCCGCCCGTTCGCGATTCGGGGCCAGCGTTCACTACGAAGCGTGCCAGACGATCGCCGATGTATTTGCCGCCGTGGAAAAGAAGAGGGCGGATTATGGCGTGGTCCCGATCGAAAATTCGACCGAGGGAGCGGTGACCCATACACTGGACGAGTTTTCGAACACGAAGCTGAAGATTTGTGCCGAGATATTTCTGCCCATCTCGCATCATATGATGGCCGCGATTCCCCGCGAGCAGATCCGCAAGCTCTATAGCAATCCGCAGGTTTTCGGACAATGCCGCCAGTGGCTGCACGATCACATGCCCGGTGTCGATCTGGTCGCCGTTTCCAGCACCGCACGTGCCGCGGAAATGGCCTCGAAAGAGACGGACAGCGGGGCGTTGGCCAGCGATCTGGCCGCTGAACTCTATGGGCTGACCATCCTCGCCCGCGACATTCAGGATCTCGGCGGCAATACCACCCGGTTCCTGGTGGTGGGCAAGACCTTTGGCGAAGCTACCGGCCGGGATAAGACCTCGCTCTGTTTCGGGGTAACGCACAAGGCCGGGGCCCTGTGCGCCGCGCTGGACGTGTTGCGCGCCCATGGCCTGAACATGACCAAGATCGAGTCGCGTCCCAGCAAGGGTCGGCAATGGGAATACTATTTCTTTGTCGATGTGGAAGGGCATGTCTCCGATCCCGGGGTGCGCGATGCCCTCAAGGCGCTGGACGAACACTGTTCCGTGTTGACGGTATTGGGCGCCTACCCACGCGCAATGATGCAGGAGGCATGAGATGGGGATTGAACCGAATGCCTGGATGAAGGATATGCCCCGTTACGAGCCGGGTCGGCCCTTGGAGGAGGTGGCCCGCGAGTTGGGGTTGTCCGGCATCGAGGACATGATCAAGCTGGCCTCGAACGAGAACGCGTTGGGCCCGTCGCCCCGGGCCGTGGCCGCCATGCAGTCGGTCGCGGAGCGGATGCACTTGTATCCCGATGGCGGGGGATACTACCTGAAACAGGCGTTGGCGGACCGCTTTAAGCTCCGCGACGACCAAATTATCCTGGGCAATGGCAGCAATGAACTGATCGAATTGCTGGGCCATGTCTACCTTCAGCCCGGCGACCAGATCGTCATGTCCGAATGCGCATTTGTCGTCTACAAACTCGTGGCCCGCCTGTTCAATGCCGAGACCATCGCCACGCCGATGCAAGCTTTTACCCATGATTTATCGGCCATGTTGCAGGCCATCACCCCGCGCACGCGACTCGTTTTTATCGCTAATCCGAATAATCCCACCGGCACCCGGGTGACCTCGGAGGCGTTAGCCCAATTTCTGGACGCCGTTCCTGATCACGTCTTAACCGTACTCGATGAAGCGTATATCGATTTGTTGCCACCGGCCGAGCAGGACCAGGCGATCGATTGGGTACGCCAAGGTCGGCGCTTATGTGTGTTGCGCACGTTTTCGAAAGGCCACGGGTTGGCCGGATTGCGGTTGGGCTACTCCCTCGCGTCAACCGAGGTGACCCAATTGTTGAATCAGGCCCGGCAGCCATTCAACGTCAATGAGATGGCGCAAGCCGCAGGGATCGCGGCGCTGGCCGACGAAGACCACCTGGCCGCGACGCGCCGAATGGTGGCGGACGGGGTGGATCAGCTAACCGCGGCGTTGGATCAAGCCGCGATCGAGTATGTGCCGTCCTGTGTGAACTTTCTGTTGATTCGCGTGGGCTCGGGCCGGGCGGTTTGCAAGGCGTTGGAACAACAGCACGTGATCGTGCGGCCCATGGACGGGTACGGGTTGCCGGATTACATCCGTGTAACGATTGGCACGGCGAAGGAAAATGCCCGGTTCATCGAGGCGTTGGAACAGGTTTTGGCGGTCGTTCACTAAACGGAAAGTGGAGTGCATGCGCATGGATAAGGTCGCTATAATGGGATTGGGCTTGATGGGCGGCTCGCTGGGATTGGCCCTGAAATCCGTCGGATTTCAGGGAACCCTTGCCGGGTACGCGCGTCGCGCCGAGACCCGGTCCGTAGCGCTGGAAGCCGGAATGATCGATACCGCGCACGACGACCCGGTCTCAGCCGTGCAGGACGCGGATCTAGTCGTGTATTGCACCCCCATCTTGACCATTCCCGATCTCGTGGCGGCTTCGCGGCAGGGGCTCAAGCCCGGGGCGCTATTGACGGATGTAGGCAGTACCAAAAAGGAATTGGCCCAACTCGTCACCGACGCCCTGGCCGGTACCGCAGCCACGTTTGTCGGCAGTCATCCCGTGGCCGGTTCCGAACAGCAAGGCGTTGAAGCGGCTCGGGCCGATTTGTACGAGGGCGCGCTGGTGGTCGTCACGCCGGAACAGGCCGACGCGGAGCCGACGGCCGTGGCCGCCGTGGTCGAGTTTTGGCAGCAGATCGGGGCGCGGGTGCGGGTTATCGATGCCGCCACACACGATGCGTTAATGGCGCGAACCAGCCATTTGCCCCATTTGATCGCCTCCTTGTTGGCGGTGACCGTGGGGCGCGAGGACGCCGCTGCGGAGGTGGGCCCCTACTGCGGCACCGGTTTTCGCGACACCAGCCGTGTTGCGGACGGGTCCCCGGATGTCTGGCATGATATCGTCTGTTCCAATGCCCCCGCCATCGGCGAGGAGCTGAAACAGTACCGGGCGCAACTGGACCAATTAATCGCGTGGACGGATGCGCGGGATTTTGACAGGATCAAGGGGTATTTAGCCGCCGGACGAGCAGCGCGGCGGGCCTTGTTGAATACGCAGTCGATGGAATAGGGAAGCATGTTGTCGATTTACAAAACAGATACCGCAACTGTCTATCCGTGCACTAAGTTGAGCGGCACGTTGGTGGTGCCGGGGGACAAAAGTGTGTCGCATCGGGTCGGCATACTGGCGTCGATCTCCTCCGGGATCTCACGCGTCAACGGATTCTTGAATAGCGCCGATTGCATTGGTTTGTTGAAGGCCATGGAGGCGTTGGGCGCACGGACCCATCGTTCGCGCGAAGGGGACCTGTACATTCATGGTACGGGCGGACGCCTGATCGAGCCCGCCGGGCCGTTGGATCTCGGTAATTCGGGCACGGCGATGCGCTTGTTGGCCGGTCTGCTGGCCGGTGTGCCCGGGGCCTTCACCCTCACCGGCGATGCCTCGTTGCAAGCGCGTCCGATGCGCCGCATCGAGGAGCCCTTACGCAAGATGGGGGCGCGGATTCAACTGAGCGGCGACCGCGGTTGCGCACCGATGCTGATCAAAGGCGGGGGCTTGCAAGCCATCGACTATGAATTACCCGTCGCCTCGGCTCAGGTGAAATCCTGCATCATGCTGGCGGCGCTGTTTGCGGAAGGGACCACCACCATTATCGAGCCGGCGCCCACCCGCGACCATACCGAACGGATTTTTGAGGCCTTGCAATTGCCCATGACCATTGATGGCGCATCCATCGCTATCGAAGGATTTGGATCAAGCGGACCCTCCTTGCAGGCCCGTACGTGGGATGTGCCCGGCGATATTTCCTCTGCGGCCTTCTGGCTGGTCGCCGCAGCGGTCATGAAAGGATCGGTCACCTTGCAACGGGTCGGACTAAATCCACGGCGCACGGCCGTGCTGGATGTGCTTAAACGCATGGGCGCAAAAGTGAAGGTTACGCCGGCGAAAACGGCCAATTCCGGCGCTGAACCGGTTGGCGAAATCCGGGTATCGGCCGCGCGGTTGCGGGGTACGGTGATTGAAGGGGCCGAGATCCCCAATTTAATTGATGAAATCCCCATTCTGGCCGTGGCCGGCGCGCTGGCCGAGGGTGAGACGGTAATCAAGGACGCGCACGAATTGCGCGTGAAAGAATCTGACCGGATCCAGACCATGTGCGAAAATTTGAAGCGGATGGGCGTGGAAGTGGACGAAATGGACGACGGGATGCGCATCGGTGGACCCGCCAACCTCCGGACCGGGGGTGCCGTATCAAGCTATGGGGATCACCGCGTGGCGATGTCGATGGCGATTCTGGGGTTGTTCAGTGACGCCCCGCTAACCATCAAAGGCGTAGATTGTATTGAGACCTCGTATCCGGGGTTCTGGAATCATTTAAGGGAGTTGGGTGGCCATGTCGAATAAGGTGGATGCGTTTGTTGTAGCGGTTGATGGGCCGTCGGCCTCGGGAAAATCAACCGTTTCCCGTGAAGCGGCCAAGGCGTTGCAGGTGATGTACGTGGATTCCGGGGCGATGTATCGCGGGTTGACCTGGAAAGCCGTACGGGAAGGGGTTGATGTTAAGAACGCCCAGGCGGTGATCGATATGATGGGCGGCGTGAACTGGGAAATCTTTGTGGAGGACCTGATTCTGCGTTTCACCATCGACGGGGACGATCCCACCGACCACTTGCGCTCGGAGCCGGTGCGTGAACGCGTCGCCGATATCGCCGTTATTCCCGAAGTCCGCCAATTTATGGTCGACCGCCTGCGGGAGACGGCGACGTTTGGTTCGCTCGTGATGGAAGGCCGCGATATCGGGTCGGTCGTATTTCCCGATGCCGCCTTCAAATACTATTTAGATGCCGATCCCGAGGAGCGGGCCCGCCGGCGTCATCTGGAACTGTTGGAAACGGAAGGGAAGGGGAATGTCGACGAGGTGTTGAACTCGTTGGCGCGTCGCGACAAAATCGACAGCACCCGGGCCACAGCGCCTCTGCAAATCCCGTTGGGAGCGGTGGTGATCAATACCACCGCCATGAGCATTGAAGACGTCGTGCAGCGGATCGTTGCCGACGTGAACGGGCGGTAGGGTCGCGCATGAAACGCGAGAGAGGCCATCCGCTGTATTGGGTTGTGCGTGACACCGTACGCGTACTTGCCCGCCTCTATCTTCGCTTTCGTGCCTATGGCGATGCGCACGTCCCGACCGAGGGCGGCTGCATTCTCACGCCGAACCACGCCAGTTTCCTCGATCCTCCCATGGTCGGGTGTGGACTCAGGCATCGGGTCGTCCATTTCATGGCGCGCGACACCCTGTTCAAGTTCCCGATTATGGGCTGGTGGTACCGGAAGATCGGCACCATTGCGATTGATCGCACAAAAGGTGACTTGGCCGCGTTGCGCAGCGCCATTGCCAGCTTGAAAAGTGGCAAGGTCGTGTGCCTTTTTCCGGAAGGAACCCGGACCTTGGATGGCGCCTTGCAAGCGCCGAAAGGCGGGGTCGGTTTTCTCATTGCCAAAGCGCGGGTGCCCGTGGTGCCGGTCTATGTGGATGGAACCTATGAGGCCTGGCCGAAAGGGGCGAAATGGATTAAGCCCAAACGGGTACGGGTCTATTTCGGCGAACCGATCCAGCCCGCTGACCTGGGATTGAACGAAACCGGGAAAACCGATTACGACCAGGTGATGCAGAACGTGATGAAGCGGATCGCCGAACTGAAAGCGCGGCATGGTCGTGCCGACTAGCTCTGCATCGGCAACGTTCTTGCCACGTCGCCGCGAACCTGATACACCAACACGCCTGAAGCACGTTCCACGGTTTAACCGAAACACGAAACAGGAGAACGATATGGCCAAGAAAAAGCAATTAGTCGGTAACATGCTGATCGCCCAAAGCGGCGGCCCCACCGCAGTGATCAATCAAAGTCTCGTCGGCGCCGTATTGGCGGCAAAGAAGCATGGCTGCATCAAGAACATCTATGGTTCCTTGCACGGGATCAAAGGCATCCTTGAAGAGACCTTTATCGACCTCGGCAAGGAAAGCCAAGCCACCTTGGAAGCCGTGGCCAATACCCCGTCCTCGGCCTTGGGCTCGGTGCGGAAGAAGCCGACCCCCGCCGATTGCCAGCAGATCTTTCATGTCCTGCAGAAATACGATGTGCGCTATTTCTTCTATATCGGCGGCAACGACTCGGCCGAAACGACCCACATCATCAACGAGGAAGCGCGCAAGGCCAAGTACGACTTCCGCTGCTTCCATATTTGCAAGACCATCGACAACGATTTGCGCCAGAACGATCACACCCCCGGCTTCGGGTCCGGCGCCAAATTCGTCGCCAGCGCGTTCATGGGCGATAACCTCGACAACCGTGCCTTGCCCGGCGTCAAAATCAATATCATCATGGGCCGCCACGCCGGTTTTCTCACCGCCGCTTCTGCGCTGGCCCGCGTGTATCCCGATGACGGGCCGCACCTGATCTACCTGCCCGAGCGCCCCTTCCGCATGACCCAGTTCCTCAAGGACGTCAAACGCGTCTACAAGGAGCGCGGTCGCTGTGTCGTCGCCGTTTCCGAGGGCATCGCCAATGCCAAAGGCCAAGCCATTGCCGCCTTATTTATCAAGGAAACCGATTCGCACGGGAACGTTCAGCTCAGCGGTTCCGGTGCCTTGGGCGATTTGCTCGCCAACGAAGTGCGGACCAAGCTCGGCATTTCCCGCGTACGCGCGGATACCCTGGGCTATCTGCAACGGTCGTTCCCTGCCGTGATCTCCGAAAACGATGCCAAGGAAGCGCGCGCCGCCGGGGCCAAGGCCGTCGATTTCGCCTGCACCCAGTACGCCAATGGCAGTGTTGCGATTACCCGCAAGCCCGGCCGCAAATACGCCGTCGAAATCAAGCGGGTCGCACTCAAGAGCGTGGCCAAGGAAACCCGGCACATGCCTGCCAAGTTCATTAACAAGGACGGCAACGACGTCACTCAGGCGTTTATCGATTACGCCGCACCGATTGTCGGGCCCTTGCCCAAAATTGGCCGGTTCAAGGGCAAGCCGGTCAAGCAGATCAAGTAAATCCGGCGTGCCGATTGAATAGCCCGCCGGTTCACCCGTCTAATCCTGTACCAAGCGCCTCAGGGAACATGCCCTGAGGCGCGTTGGCGAAAGGATTGTGCCTAGCATGTATAGCCAAACTCGATTCCGAGCCTTGTCTCCGGTCCGGTCGCATTTCAGTAGTTGGGCGCGGGCCGTGGGCCAACGTTGCAACGCGTTTTCCAACGATTGGAAAACGGCGCAAAAATTTTTCCAACGATTGGAAAAAAGGGG
>SKLK01000154.1 GCA_007123265.1 Kiritimatiellia bacterium | reverse complement strand
GCGCGTGCGCCAACGGCGAGAAAGAAGGCGAGCGCGGCCCAGCTCCGGCGCGGGAGTGCGGCGAGGGAAACCAGCAACCAGGCTGATGACAAGGTGGTGCTGTTAAGGTACTGCGTGTTCAACAACAGCGCGGGAGCGGATAAGACGAGGAGGAGAACCAGGGGATCGAGATGGCGTCGGTAGCGGAGAAGGAAGAGGAGTAGCGCCAGCCAGAAGGTGACGGCGACGGCGCGATTGGCCACGCGCACGGGGTCGGCCTCCGGACGGATGACCTGATTGATGCGGAGCCAAGCGGCGGTGTAGGCGTAGAGGACGTAGGTTTTATCGAATTGGTAATAGTGCGACCATGGCTGGCGCTCGCCCCGGGCCCAATCGATGACGCCGGTCAGGATGGTGGCCTGATCGTTTTTGCGCAGGAACCCGGAGGTGGACCAAAGCGAGGCCCCGGCGAAGACGATGAAGACGACCAGCAACTGGACGGTGCGCGTTGCGAGGGCCAATCGATGTGGCGGGCGCGGGTTCATGAGGCGCTTCCGGGCTTGGTCAACGTACAGACGGAGGCCAGCAGTTCTTGGGTGTACGGATGTTGCGGGCGTTGGAAGATGTCCGCAGCTGAGCCCACTTCCACAAGTTGGCCCTTTTGCATGATGCCGACGCGGTCGCAGAGGTATTCGACCACGGCGAGATCGTGGGAAATAAAGAGGTAGGTAAGATTGTGCTCGGCCCGCAAATCGCGCAGCAGGTTTAGGATCTGCGCCTGCACCGATACGTCCAATGCGGAGACGGGTTCATCGGCGATGATGCATTCGGGTTCCGTGGCCATGGCGCGGGCGATGCCCACGCGCTGGCGCTGGCCCCCGGACAATTCGCCGGGCCGACGCCGGGCGACGGTGGCGGGCAAACCGACGTGATCCAATAGTTCGCGGACCCGCTTTCGACAAGCCGCACGGGGTTGTCCAGCTAGGCGGAGCGGCTCGGAAACGATGGTCTCGATCCGGTGTCGTGGATTGAGACAGGAGCGTACGTCCTGAAAGATCATCTGAAACCGCGGCCGCTGAGCGCGGAGGGCGGCGGGCGACAAAGCGGTGAGGTCCATTCCGTCGAAGTGAATGGTGCCGGCGGTCGGGGATTCCAGCCCCATAATCAAACGGCCGAGAGTGGATTTACCAGAACCGGATTCGCCGGCCAGACCGAACGCTTCGCCCTTGTGAATGGTGAGGTCGACGTGGTCCACCGCACGAACGTCGCCGGTGCGGGCGGGAAAGACCTTGAGCAATTGCTCGGTTTTGATCAGGGGCGTTTCGTTCATGGGTCAGCCAGCTCCTCGTGGCGATGGCAGGCAACGCGATGGGTGGAGGTGACGTCTTCGAGTGGCGGTGGCAGGTCACAGGCCGGGATGGCGTGGGGACATCGATCGGCAAAAGGACATCCGCTGAACGGGTGCAGGCCGTCGGGCGGCGCACCCGGAATGGGTTCGAGTCGCTCGCGTTGACCGGGGACCGGGGTGCTATTCAGGAGTGCCCGGGTATAGGGATGCCGCGGGTGCGCGAACAGCTCGGCGACGGTGGCTTGTTCAACGATGCGTCCGGCATACATGACGGCGACGCGGTGACAGAGCTGGGCGACGACGGCGAGGTCGTGGGTGATGAAGAGGATGGCGGTTCCGGTTTCCGCCTGTAGCGTGCGTAGTCGTTCCAGCAACTGTGCCTGGATGGTGACATCCAGGGCGGTGGTCGGCTCGTCGGCGATGAGTAGATCGGGCGACCCGCTAAGGGCGGTGGCCATAACCACGCGTTGGCGCATGCCGCCGCTGAAGGTGTGGGGATACTGGTCGACGCGGGCGGCAGCGTCGGGGATGCCAACGTGATCGAGCCATTCGATGGCGCGGGCTCGGGCGCGTTGACGGGACAGTTTCTCGCGCTGGCGGGGCCCTTCGATGACCTGGTCGCCGATGCGCATGACGGGGTTGAGGGCGGACAGGGGATCTTGAAAAATCATGGCTAAATCGGCGCCGCGTAGCCGGACCATATCGGTCTCGCTTTTGGCCAGCAGATCCTCGTCGCGCCAGACGACGCGTCCGCTCACCTGCGCGGAGCGATGTTCGGGCAGTAGCCGCATGATGGCGCGGGCAGTGACGCTCTTACCGCAACCGGATTCGCCAACGAGGCCGACGATTTCGCCGCGGTCGACCTGAAGGTTGACGCCGTTGACAGCGTGCAAGAGGCCGGCCGGGGTGCGAAAGCGCACGTGCAGATTATCAATGGTTAACAGGGCCATCGCGTCTGTGCGGGGTTCCTCAAACCAACACGCATGTTGTGCAGATTAGGACCCGATTCATTACATGATTCAGAATAGATCAACACGGCTTTTAGGCGATCCGTTGTGCGAGCGCTGGAAGGATGGCGGAAAGTCCAACGCGGCGCGCAGCGCCGCAGTCCAAAGGAACGTGTTAAACGGGGTTAGCCGGTGTCTTCGATCAGGTCGCGTAGGCCGTCGCCGAGGACGTTAAAGCTGAGGACCGCGAGGGTGATGGCGAGGCCGGGAAACACGGCGACCCACCAGCCATGTTGCATCCAGTCTTTGCCTTCATTCAACATGATGCCCCAGGACGGCGCATCGGGTTCGACGCCAAGTCCGAGAAAGCTGAGTGCGGCTTCGGCGAGAATGGCAAAGGCAAAGGACAAGGTGGTTTGCACCATCAACGGTCCACTGATGTTGGGCAGGATATGGCGGATCAGAATGCGCGGCGTACGGGCGCCCATCGTCCGGGCCGCCTCGACGTAGGCGGCACGCTTGACGCGCAGGGTCGAGGCCCGGGCGATGCGGGCAAAGATGGGGGTATACACCACGCCAATGGCCAGCATGACGTTGACGGTGCTGGGCCCGAGTATAGCCATGATGATCAGGGCAAGGAGGATGTCGGGAAACGAGAACAGGACCTCCATGAATCGCGACAGGACCGCGTCGATGTGCCGTCCGAAATAGCCCGCGCAGACGCCGACAATGGTTCCTAACACCAGGGCGAGACCGGCGGCGATACTGCCGACCATGAGGGAGGTGCGGGCGCCGTACATGAGACGGCTGAGGATGTCGCGGCCGAATGGATCGGAGCCCAGCCAGTAGCCGGCGGTGCCGGGCGCAACCAGCGGGTAGTCGCCGCTCATGGAATAGGGATCACGCGGCGCCAGCCACGGGGCGAGCACGGCGATGAGGGCGTAGCCGACAATGACGATCAAGGCGACAAAGGCGACGCGGTGTTGACGAAATATATGGAAACGATGGGCCACGAGAATACAGGCACACTCAATAGGTGATACGGGGATCGAGCCACGTGTAGATCAGGTCGATGACAAGGTTGATGACCACGAAGGTGGTACCGATGAAGAGAATTACGCCTTGGAGCAGGAGGTAGTCGCGATTGTTGATTGCTTGCAAGGACAGCATACCGATACCGGGCAAGGAAAAGATTTGCTCAATCACGACGGACCCGCCGAGGAGATAACCGGCTTGAATACCGGTGACGGTGATGATCGGGATCAAGGCATTGCGCAGGGCGTGGCGGATAATCCAACGACGCGGGGACAATCCTTTGGCGCGGGCGAGGTCGATGTATTCCTCGTCCAACACGTCCAGCATCGCAGCGCGGGTCATGCGCAACAGGACCGCGGCGACCGCGCCGCCCAAGGTGAGGGCGGGCAGGAAGAGGTGATGCAGATTCGCCCATGGATCGACGGACCAGCGAATGAAGCCTCCGGACGGGAACCAACCAAGCTGGAGCGAGAGGCCGAGAATTAACAGGGTACCGAGCCAGAAACCGGGCACTGACAGGCCGAGCAATCCCAACACGGTAACCGACGCATCGACCGGTCCCCGTCGTCGTACGGCGGCCCAGACACCCAGCGGCAAGGCGAGGGCAATAGCCATGGCTAGGCTCATGGCGACAAGTTGCAGGGTAACCGGTAATCGCTCGGCGATGGCCTCGATGACCGGCTGCCGCGTGTAGACGGAGGTGCCCCAATCGCCGCGCAGGATCTGGCTTAACCAGCGCCCGTATTGGACGACCACCGGCTGATCAAGTCCGTACTGTTCGCGCAGGCGTTCCGCTTGTTCCTCGGTATACTGGGCGCCCAACATCGCGGTGATGGTGTCGCCCGGCACCCAGCGGACGCTGAAAAAGGCGATAATGGAGATGCCGAACAGGACCGGCACCGCCATGCCTAATCGTTTGAGGGTGTAACGCCACATATCAATTGTTCGCCGGTTCGGGCGGAGGCACCAGCCACGTGTCGCTCAAGGCGCGCGTGGTCGCGGTGGG
>SKLK01000238.1 GCA_007123265.1 Kiritimatiellia bacterium | reverse complement strand
CACCTACACCGTCATTGTTAACGAAGTGGAAGGCGACGCGTTCTTCCGCATCGAACTGGAGGCGGTCCCAGCGCCTTAGCGCATCGGACGTAGTGTTTTATTCTGGTTCCAATCGTTGGAACGTTCGAGGGTGTTTTTTCCAATCGTTGGAAAATATAAGGCGGCCTTTTCCAATCGTTGGAAAACCCGTTTATTCAGTGGGTAGCTGAATATGCGCTCGGTAGTAGAGCGTGGTCCAAGTGCCGTCGAGGGTCCACGTAACATCATCGTTGTTGCGCGTCCGGACAACGCCCGCGGGCGGCTGATTGGTCCAGCTACCGGTCATCAAATCCAGGCTCCATTCCTCGATCAGGCGTGCCCCGGCATCCTCGGCGTCGGCACCGATGGTGAACGTGAGGCTGGGTCCAACCGAGGATCCGGTCGGCAGGCGGTCCAGCTCGACGCCCGAAGTCTGCGGCATGCCGAACGCCCAACGCACGATGTTGGCGATGCCGTCTTCGAACGGCGTATCGGTCAAGCCGCACTCCCCGGCGGGCAGGCTGGCGGCCCAGGACACGAAGCGGCCTGCGGTGATGCCGGTGTGTGGATGATAACGCCCCAGATCCCAGACGACCTCTTGCAGGGCCGCTGCTAAATCAGGATCGATCAGCACCGGAGTGTCGTCATCCCATGCCGCTGAGATGGCCCCATTCGTCAGGCCGGCGGGCGATTGCCGGTAAAGCACCGCGAAATGCATCAGCGCGCTGAGATAGTAGCCTTCATCGCTGGGATGGATGTTGTCTTGATACAGCGCCGGGCGGGAGAGGGTGGGGATCTCATCCACGGCGGCGTAAAACGCCTCGCCGGCGGGCAGCATAATCGCATCGATACCGTTCGTGGACAGGGCGTGACGCACGGTGTTGAAGGCGGTGTTGATATCCTCCTGAACAGCGATATTCTCGTCCTCGTAATTCCAGTATTGATACAGCACGACCCGAGTACCATTGGAGTCGGCCAAGCTGGCGAAGCGATGCGCGTAGTCGAGCAGATCCGGCAGATTGCTCGGCGTCCATTCGCGACTCATGGGTTGGAGCACGAGCCAGTCCCACGATCCGGTTTCCAGTTCGAGACGCGACGGCGTGCCGCGGGTCCAGACCCCGTCGGCGAGGCCGTTGGCCCAGTGATAAGCCAGTCCTTCGCCATCGCGCAGTTGTTCGCCGTACACATGCGAAAATCCGGCGTCGGCCGCTAGGTTTTGCAATTGCAGCGGGATGTGGCCCCAACGCGTGAAGCTGTTGCCGATATGATAGACGGTGGTGGCGTCGGCCGGCGCAATAGGGCCAAGCCATTCCGAGTAAGCGACCGTTCCGGTCAGTGTGCCGCTCTGCGCGATCGGGGTGACGGCGGCCCGGACGTGCCAATCGCCCGGATTGTAAGTCAGCTCCTGCTGCCGGTTGGTCCCGAAGATTTCAAAGAAGGGCGGTGTGAATGGCGGCTCGGCGAATTGCCACGAAATGATCGTGTCTCCCTCCGGATCGCCTTCGGCGTCGGCATAGACGTAATGGACCTGCGCCGTGCGACCACCGGCCGAGGCACCGACGATAATCACCTCGCTGGCCATCGGTGCTTGATTGGGTCCGGACACCTGTTCAAAGAAGATCGATCCCGGCTCACTCAGGCCGGTGACAAATGCGCTGGCTTCCATGGCAGTGATGCCGACATTTGAGCGCCAGACCTCGCCGGCATTGAAGGCGTTGGCATAGAGACGACCGTCCGGACCGATGCGGATACCGGTAGCGGCACCGGACGATCCGTAGGTGCCGATCAAGGTCTGGGAGGAAGCATCCAGGCCGGACGCGTAGTCGCCAGGGGTATTGAGCGTGTATGAGTAAATGCGCGCCTGACCGCTGATAGTGCGACTGAGAAACACGCGCCCGTCTGCGCCGAACTCCAGTTGCGACGCGTCGCCCGCGTGGTCTGCCTCCAAGAACACAAACCAAGTAGAGGAGTTCGGGTGATGGGCGTAGATCGCGCCATTGCTGCTATCAACAACATAGACTTGCCCATCTGGCCCAACGCGCACCCCGTCGAAGCGTACAGATGCAAACGGTCCCGATATGGTGGTGATCGCTCCATCGGACAGCGCAACTTGGAAGAGTGTGTTTTCGCCATATTGAGTGGCAAAGAGATGCGTATCGTTGCGATCCAGGTCAAGTAAGTAGAGAGCCTCCAGATCCGCAAAGACGGAAAAGGAGTCACCGTCTAAACTGCGTCGCGAAATCGTGCCGTCGCCGCGATTGATATAAAGCCGCCCTTGATCATCCAGCACCATGCCGTCAGCGCCGGATGCGTTGCCGCCCACCGGGGCATAGTGGGCGGGCAGGGTGATCTCATTTCCGGTATCCGGCTCGAAAGCGCGGACATTACCGGTACCGTATTCGCTGACGAGCATGATGCTGGCTTGGGGGGTGAGAGAGAGAAGCAGGTAGGCCGTCAGTGCTAGGTATAATTTCATATAGATCTCGGTTATTTTTCCATATTGAGCGGGACGAGTTGGTATGAGGTCAAGCGCAGAAAACGACGCACGGCGTATGTCATTATCACTCAGCGTGAACGGTGGCATTAGGAACAGCTATCAGGTCACCGGAATATGCTTTCGTCCAAGTTTCCATAGGCATCAAACGTGCTGCGCAGGGATAGGCCTATCGCGAGTAGCACGGTCAGGGCCGTTCCCGCAAAGATGGCGATCATGATGGCGATTTGATATTTGACGGCCGTTAGGGGATCCGCGCCGGCCAGAATCACACCGGTCATCATGCCGGGTAGCGCGACTAGTCCGATCGTCGCCATGGTGGCGACGGTGGGTGCCAGTGCAGCTTCCAAGGCGTCGCGGAACCAGGGGCGTATCATTTCGTGCAGGGTAGCGCCCTGCGCCAAGCATAGTTGACAGGCGTTCCGATTCTTGCGCATGGCCCCATAGAAGGCGCGTAGTCCGACAATGTCCGCCCGAAGACAATTGCCTAATACCATGCCGGTAATGGGGATGAGATATTGCGCTTCGAAAAGACGTTCGAGCCGCAGGATTCCGCCGGTAAAGACAAGGACGGGTAGGAGTGTTCCTGCTGCAATGGCCACGAACACCGCCGCGCCTAAACGACTTAGTTTCAGGCCACTGCCCGAAAGAACGGAGGCGTCGGCCACGACAACCATGATGAAGAGCCAAGCCAGATTGACGGCCAGATGATCCAGATCAAACACGAAATGCAAGTAAAGGCCCACGAGCAGGAGTTGAACGGTCATGCGTAGCACCGCCCACGCCATGCTGGACAGCATGGGCACGCGTAACCAAAGGATAATCGCCAACGGTGCCAGCAACAGCAGATAGGCCGTGAGGAGTCCGGTGAGCCCGATATCATGCATGGTCGCCCTCCATGGCGATGACGCGTTGGGCCCAGGTCTCCGCCTCGGCGTCGTGAGACACCGCCAGCACGGTAGTGTCGCGCAGATTGGTTAAGGTTTCCCGTACTCGCTGCCGATTGGCTTCATCGAGGGCGGAGGTGACCTCGTCAAGCAACAGGATGGATCGATCCAGCAGCAGCGCCGCCACCAGGCTTAGGCGCTGCTTTTCGCCCCCGGACAAGTCTGCGGTTGGCTGCTCCAGAAGGGTGGGCGACAAGTCCAAGCGTTCCATCGATTCGGCGATGCGCGAGGTGGAGGGTGCCAGCGCGCGATTGACGCGGTACGCGAATGGACGTTCCAGCGCTTCCCGTACCGTGAGGCCGCCCCAATCGGGCTCTTGAGGCGCCCAGGCCATATGCGAGCGAAGCCGCCAGACCGATTGAGCCGTCAACGTCTCGGTGCCGATCTGGATCTCGCCTTCACGTGGGACGACCAGTCCGAGTAGGCAGCGCAGGACTGTCGATTTGCCTGACCCGGAGGGTCCGCGCAAGCATACTTTTTCGCCGGCGTCGACCTGCAAAGAGAAGGCTGACAACACGTCTTTCTTCCCGAATATCACGCCTACACGATCCATAGCTATGGCCGGTTGCTTCATGGTCGCGCATCCTATCATACCCATTTAGCTGCGGCCACTTGATCCTTTGATAGGCTGATTGGCGGATTTTCCGTAGGTCAGGCATTCCTGCCTGACCTTTGAGCGGCGCTTGGTTCTGGTGTGTGTTGGCGTTGGCCAAAAGGGTCGCGTGGGTCACGCGCCAGACACGACCGATCGCGGTGTTGCGCGGGCCGGTGCGGACATGAGTCCAGCCCCGTCCCGCGCGCCTTGCGCTCGGCCCCGCCTGACACGCTCCCACGCGAGAAGCGCTTTGCGCTTCGACCCTTTT
>SKLK01000205.1 GCA_007123265.1 Kiritimatiellia bacterium | reverse complement strand
TTCATGGGCGCACGAGATCGAAACGGCGGTTGACGGTATAGACAATGAACAGAACAAGAAACGCAAAGGCGAGGAGCAACAATGAAAGCTGGTGCGCGGCGGCATAGTTCATAGCTTCGGCGTGGTCATAAATCATAATGGACAACACCTTCGTGCGCCCCGGAATGCTGCCGCCAATCATCAGGATGGCGCCGAACTCGCCCAGCGTGTGAGCGAAACTCAAGGTGGCAGCGACAATGAAGCCACCCCGCGTTAGCGGCAGGATAACGGTAAAGAACCGGTCGACAGGGCCTGCACCAAGCGAAGCGGCCACTTCGACCGGACGCCGCCCGATGGCCGAGAAGGCTTGATACAACGGCTGAATTGCGAATGGGAGGGAATAGAAGACCGACCCAATCAGGATGCCGGTGAACGTGAAGGCCAGATGGGTAAACCCCATGGCTTCCAATGTGCCGCCGATCCAGCCGCGCGGACCAAGCAGGATCAGGAGATAGAAGCCAAGCACCGTGGGTGGAAGCACGATCGGCAACGCCACCACCGACTGCACAACGGTGCGCAGGGGTGAGCGTCCCCGCGCCAGCCACCAGGCCAGTGGTGTGCCAATCAGTAGCAGAATCCCGGTCGTACACAGGCCTAGCTTCAACGTGAGCCGGATCGCGATCCAATCGGCTGGGGACAGATCAATCATCTTCCACCGGCAAAACAAAGCCGTACTGCTGCATAACCGCTCGCGCCTCCTCCTCCATCATGAAACTCGTAAAGTCGTGTGCCAGCGCATTGTCCCGGCCGCGCCGGGTAATCACATAGCCCTGTGTCAGCGGGTGGTGCAGGCCATCATCAATAAGGTAATGCCCGTGACTGGCCAAGGCCGGAAACAGCGCAAGCGAAAGCGCGATGATTCCGGCGTCCGCCGCTTCCGATTCCACCATCTGCACCGCATGCGCAATGTTTTCGCCAAAGACCAGTTTGGGCTGGATATCCTCCCACAGACCGGTCGCCACGAGCGCCTCCTTGGCGCGGCGCCCATAGGGGGCGTGTGCCGGTTGGGCGATGGCGACGCGTCGAATGGCGGGCTGCACCAGACCGGGCAGCGTCATGTTCGAGGCGTCATGTCGCTTGCTCCAGATAACGATGCGACCGATGGCGTACACACGGGGCTCGGTGATGGCAAAACCTTCACGGTGCAAGCGTTCCGGGAAGGAAATGTCAGCGGAGAAAAAGACATCGTAAGGTGCGCCGTTCATGATTTGGGTCGTCATCTTCCCGGATGATCCGTAAATCACCTCGATCGCTGCGTGCGGATGTTGCGAGCGATAGATGTCCAGTATATCGTTGAGCGCGAAGCGCAGGTCCGCCGCCGCGGCGATGGTGAGGCGCTGGCTGGCGCGCGCGTCGTTCATCGCCCCGAGGCAAAGGGCGAGCGTAACCAGACAGAACAGCCTCATTCGCTGGGCCTTTCGTATTGTTTGACGAACCGCGTGGAAGAGCGTTGGGCGTCGCGCTGGATCGTTTTTCGCAATGCTTGAAAATCGCGCATGAATTTTCGCGCCAGCGGTGTGAGGGTGGAACTGCCGCGCGCCGCGCCGCCTCTATGCCGAATCAACACGGGCGCGCCCATCGCCGTTTCAAGTCGATTCAGAATCTTCAGTGCCTTGACATAGGAGAGGTTCATGGCTCTGGCTGCCTGATGAATCGAGCCCGTGCGGCGGATGCCATCCAGCAATTGCAGCACGCCCGGTCCGCAGAACTCTTCATCCTGCTCATCGGCCAACACCACTTTCACCTGCACCTTCATGCCGATATATGTATCTATTTATATCGGGGCGGTCAAGGTCCGCAGTCTCTCGTGCTGCGCAGAGTCATGCTTGAAAATTGGCCTGAAATTGGCCAATTTTAAATTTTGATAAGACGCGTGACTAGAAAGAGTGGCGCACCTTTGACCGAACTCGGATATGTGCACTCATCAAGAAGTGACGAAAGCATCCTCTGCAACCGACAAGATCCGGTTGTTTCGATCCTTGTTCCGTGGTCGGTCCGATGTCTATGCCCGCCGCTTTGAGAGTGTAAGAACCGGACGGTCTGGATATCGGCCCGCCTGTGCCCATGAATGGATGCGCGGGCTCTGCGCCAAAGCGGAATCTCCCCGAGCCAAATGCTCGAACTGTGCCTACCTCCCTGTCACCGATGATGTTGTACGCGCCCATTTGGAAGGACACGATGAAACCGGCAAAGCATTTATCATGGGCATGTATCCGATGCTACTGGATGAGACGTGCTTTATCCTCGCCATCGACTTCGACAAGGAGCACTGGCGAGAAGATGTGCAAGCCGTAGCAACAACCTGCCAGAACCTGAATCTGCCGACGGCCATTGAAATATCCCGGTCCGGAAATGGCGCGCACATCTGGTTTTTCTTCGATTCTGCCGTTCCCGCTATTCTTGCCCGCCAGCTTGGATCGATGATCCTGACCGAAACCATGGAAGGACGACCGGATCTGGGACTCGACTCGTATGATCGGCTGTTTCCAAATCAAGACACCTTGCCAAAAGGAGGTTTTGGGAATCTGATTGCCCTCCCCCTGCAGCACGAAGCCCGGACTCGCGACTGCTCGGTGTTTGTCGACGTAGAAACATGGCAACCGTACTCCGATCAATGGGCTTTTCTCTCCAGCATCTCAAAAATCGGGCTGGAGCAGGTTGACCAAAATACCCGCCGCGCCCGCGCTGCGGGCCGCGTGCTCGCTGTTCGTGCCGTGCCGGACACCGACGATGATATATCCACGCCCTGGCTCCTGCCTCCGTCCCGGAAACAGAAGCCGCAAAACACCTCTGGCAAGCGCCCGTCAACACTGACCCTGACATTGAGTGATCAAGTCTATATCCCCAAAACAGAGTGCTCTCCCGCTTTACGCAATCAATTGCTCCGCTGCGCCGCATTTCAGAATCCGGAGTTTTACAAGGCTCAAGCGATGCGTCTGCCAACATTTTGTATCCCTCGGATTATCGCTTGCGCGGAGGATTATCCGGAACACATCGCGCTGCCGCGAGGCTGCCTGGATGAAGCAAAGGGCATTTTCAGGGAGTCTGGCATTCGTTGCCAAATCACTGACGAGCGACACCACGGGCAGGACATTGATACCTCATTCTGCGGCAAGCTCAGACCCGATCAGGAGCAAGCTGCAACCTCATTGCTCTCGCATGATACCGGCGTTCTGGCAGCAACCACGGCATTTGGCAAAACGGTCCTCGGGATTTGGCTTCTGGCCCAGCGCGGAGTCAATACATTGATCCTCGTTCATCGGCAGCAATTGATGGATCAATGGATAGATCGACTGGCAACATTTCTGGGTCGCGATCCCAAGAGCATTGGCCGAATTGGCGGCGGGCGACGACGTGTGACAGGCGAGATCGATGTGGCTCTGATTCAAAGCATGATCCGCAAGGGAACCGTTTCGGATCTGATTGCCGAATACGGGCATGTCATCATAGACGAATGCCACCACATCCCCGCATTTAGCATGGAACAGGTGCTGCGCCGAGCCAGAGCCAAGTATATCACGGGCTTGAGCGCAACATTGATCCGCAAAGATGGGCACCATCCCATTATCACCATGCAATGCGGGCCGGTTCGCGACCGAGTGGCCGCGAAACAGCGAGCTAAAGAAAGCCCCTTTACGCATTCGGTTTGGGTTCGGCCAACGGGCGCGCGGGAACCGAATGCCCCATATGAGGACGAGCGCCTTCAATTTCATGCGCTGCTGGAAGCATTAATGAACGATGAATCAAGAAATTCGGCAATCGTAGCTGATGTACAATCCGTATTGAATGAAAACCGACATCCGCTTGTCCTCACAGAACGAACTGCGCATCTCGATATACTGGCGGAGCGACTGGCAAGTCTACCCGCGGAAACAGTGATCATGAAAGGTGGTATGGGCAGAAAAGTCCTGAATCAGACGAGGGACCGGCTCAAAAAGATGTCATCCGATGCGCCTCGTATTATTCTCGCCACAGGCCGGTACATTGGGGAAGGATTTGATGACCCGCAGCTCGACACATTATTCTTAACACTGCCCATTTCCTGGCGGGGCACCGTTGCGCAATACGCAGGCCGCCTGCATCGCTGGCACGAAGACAAGCGCGAAGTTCGCATCTACGATTATGCCGACCTGAATATTCCGATTTTGGCGCGCATGTTTGATCGCCGCTGCAAAGGATATGAATCCATCGGCTACCGCATTCTGCTGCCCGCACATGCTGTGCCCGGCTGGCCGCCCGAAGTCCCTCTTCCCGTTGATCCGCAATGGAAGAAGGAATATGCAGCCAGCAT
>SKLK01000171.1 GCA_007123265.1 Kiritimatiellia bacterium | reverse complement strand
GTCGCCAGTTTACCTGAGATCCGCGGGCGCACCTCTACATGGCCGGTTAACCAATGCAGCAAATAGGAGCCGGCCACCAGCAATACATCGCGGCTGATGATTAACAAGGTGAATGCGACGGGAAACTGGGGACTCAACGCCTCCATGGAAGGGCGTGTCAGCAGGATGATCGCGGAGAGGAGCAAGGCCTTGTCGGCAATCGGATCCAGGACCGCACCCAAACGGGTTTCTTCATCGCGAATCCGGGCCAAATAGCCATCCAACGCGTCTGTCGCGGCGATCAACACGAAAATACCCAGCGCCAGATAGCGGTACCAGTCCACCGGCTCGCCCGCGGTCAAGCTCATTTTGTAGTAAATCATGACGAGGATGAAGACCGGAATGCCGAGAATCCGGGCGATCGTGATTTGGGTGGCCCGTGTGATCGGGGGATGACTTAGTCTCGTGCTCATTCACGCATAGTAACAGGCCCGGTCCCGGAAGGGAATAAGGGAATTGACCCCGCCGCTCCGGTCATGCAAACGTAGGCACTGGTTCATCGGAGCACACACATGGATACACCGGTCATTAACGGCTACACAATTCTCGGCAAAATCGCTGAAGGCGGAATGGCGACCGTGTGGAAGGCGAAACAGAACTCGCTGGACCGCTTGGTTGCGCTCAAAGTCCTGAATCCCGGCTTGATTAAAAGCGATGCCGATATCGCCCGCTTCATGCGTGAGGCCCAGGCCGCTGCCAAAATGAAGCATGCCGGCCTCTGCGAAATCTATGACGCCGGCGAAGCCAATGGCGTGGTGTATTACGTGATGGAGTATGTTGCCGGCTTTTCGCTCGGGCAACTACTCGAGCGCAAGGGCGACCTGAAAGAAAAACAGGCCCTGCTGATTGTCGCCGGTGCCGCTTCGATCCTGGCCGCGATCTGGGAGAAATACCAAGTCATCCATTGCGACATTAAACCCGACAACCTGTTGATCAATCAGGACGGCACCATCTGTGTCACCGATCTCGGATTGGCCCGGATGATGGGGCGGATGAGCAATGAAGAGGATCGCGATTACATCGTCGGCACCCCTAACTACATGTCCCCGGAACAAGCCCGTGGCGCCGGTGACCTCGATGTGCGGGCCGATATATACGGCCTCGGCGCAACGCTGTACCACATGTTGACGGGGCTGATGCCCTTCGCCAATTCCGAGGGCGAGGCGGCGATGGAACGGCAAATCAACGACTACCTCGGCGACCCTTTGGCCATCAACCCGGACATCTCGATCTATGCGGCGTGTCTGCTGGAAAAGATGATGATCAAAGACCGGCAAGCCCGGTATGCTAGCTGGTCGGACCTGATCAAAGACGTGGAGGAAGTACGCCAAGGGCGCTTGCCGCGCGGCGAATTGGTCCCTGCCGGTCAAAGCACCGTTTCGCGATCGGAAGAGCGTGAAGCGGCGACGTTGAAAGAAATCCAAGCCATGAAACCCAAGCGCCCGGCCGCCGCCGCGTCGGCCGCCCAGCCGCCGGTGCCGAGAAGCCCGTCGCTGGGAGCGAAGAAGCCGCTGAAGAAGGGGGGGGCACGTCCGCGGTTGAAAGGCCAGTCCCCCGGTGCGCAGGCGCGACCGGTCGCCAGCGCGTCCGCCCCTGTGCGCGACGCCGATCCATGGGGCGCAGTAGCCGGTCGCTCGGTGATCTGGCTGTTGATCGTTGTCGGGGCCTATGCCGCCACCTACTTTTGGATGAATCGCGCCCCGGCCACAATGGCCGCCGATGAGCCGCCCGTGGCCGTGGCTGAACAAGCCGAGCCGAGCCCCATTCGACGACCGGAACCGGTCCGCACAACCGAGCCCGCTCCGTCGCGTCCCGCGCCTGCGGCCACCCCTTCGCCGGCGCCCGCCCGGGAACCCGCACGGACACCAACCGTTACCCCCGCACCCGCTGCGGAGACGGAAACGGAGCCGGCGACCGCCACCGAGCCCTGGGACCATCCTGATTACGTCGAGGCCATGCGCCTGCTCCGCGATGCGGAACAGCAATTCCAGCGCTTTCTGGCTGAGCGCGATCAGGCGTTACTGGACGATATCGAGCCGCAATGCCGCCAAGCCATTCGCCTGCTGGAAAGCGTGCGGGGAGAGGCCCCGCCCCGCGCCCAAGTCGGGGAACGAATCCGGCTCGCCTATCAATTGATCAACAACAGCCGCCATTCCCGGACCTTGGCCCAGTAAAATCGGTCACCGGTCAAACTCGGCCACCAACACCGTGTGATCCGATGGTCGCGGCGCCCGTCGGGGAGCCAAATCAATGTAGGCATTGGTACAGCGACGCGCCATGGCCGGACTGGCCAGGATATAGTCCAGCCGCCAGCCTTTGCCACCATCGACATTGTTCGGGTTCCGGTAATCGAAGAAGGTATAGTGTCCCGGCTCCGGGTGATGCAGCCGGAAGGTGTCGATGAATCCCCACGCCCGGGTCCCCGCAAATGCGGCGCGCGCGTCGTTGTGATAGCAGACATGCTTGGCCCGCTCCGCCGGGTTGTGCACATCGATTGGATCATGCGCCACGTTCATGTCCCCCAGCCAAAGCACCTGCCGGCGCGGCGTCAACCGCTGATCAAACCAGTCCCGCAGCCGCCTGAACCACTCCACCTTATAGCGGAACATTGGATGATCAATCGCGCGTCCTTGTGGCACGTACGTATTCACAATCACCAAGCGACCAAAGTCAGCGCGCAACAAACGGGACGCATCTGCAGACAGGCCGTCGTCAAAACCGAATTCCACGAGGTCCGGTGGTTGTCGGCTCAAAAGCGCCACGCCGTTATATGCCTTTTGGCCCCGGTACGTGACGTGATAGCCCGCTTCTTCAAGTGGTGCCACCGGAAACAAGTCATCCACGACCTTCGTTTCTTGTAGGGCCAGGTAGTCCGGTTGATGGGTCTGGAGCCAATCCAGCACATGCGGCAGCCGCGAACGGATGGAGTTCACATTAAACGTCGCCACGCGCAGCGTGCCCATCAAATCTGCTCCATACCCAGTAGCGGCAGCGTGGACAGGGGAAACTGCTGATCCAACTCGCGAACGAGGGCTTCGTATAGAATGTCCATGCCGCTGGCCGATAGGTAGATCCCGTCCAATAGGCACTTGGTTTCCCAATGATCATGGTCCTGAATCAATTGAAATAAATTGATCACCGGCAAATTCATCTCGTCACCGGCATCCTCACAGGCGTTGGCGTATTGCGCCGTCAAACGCATTTCGCGGCTATTGGTCTTGCGCTCGTCCAGCGGGGGCGGGCCGACCAAAATGATCCATGCGCCCGAGCAGGCGGCGCGGCTGGCCAGGTCTTCGAGGTTCCGTCGATACTCGTCCAGCGGCACATGATGAAATTGATTCGGCAACACGCTGTCGTTCAGACCAAACGCGATACACACGCAGCTGGGGTATTCCCGCAGCACCGCTTCATCGAGGACCGCCAAGGCCTCGCGCGTCGTGTAGCCGGAAAAGCCCCGTCCCAATACGTCGGCCCGGCGCGTATAGCGTTCGGCCAGGCGCGGCACGAACCCGCGGGATTCCGTGACCATACCCATTTCCGTAATCGTATCGCCAAAGCAGATGATTTTCTTCACAAGCCACTCTCCAGATGCCGGGCCATTGATTTCGGATTCACACACCACCCGTTCAGCCTAGCAGGCGCACCGAGCCCTGTCCATCTCGCACCCGCTCGATATTGACCCCTTGGCAAAGCGCGATACACTCGGGCTATGTATCTCTTTTTTGACACCGAGACCACCGGACTGCCGCGCGTTTACAATGCGCCCGCGCATCACTTGACCAATTGGCCCCGCATGATTCAATTGGCGTGGGTGCTCGCCGATGAGTCGGGCACCGAGGTCAAGAGCGCTGAATTCATCATTTGTCCCGACCAATTTACCATCCCGTGGCGCGCGGCCTGGGTCCATGGCATCACCACTCGCGCCGCCCGGCGCAAGGGGGTGCCGCTGGCCGTTGCCCTCGACGCGTTTGTCGCCGATGTGGAGCAGGCGCAGGTTCTGATTGCGCATAACATGGCGTTTGATGAAAAAATCGTCGGTGCCGAGCTACTACGCAGTGGGCGTCGGGATATCGTCGCCTTGACCCCGCGCCGGTGCACCATGAAGTGGTCCGCGGCGCATGTCGGGATTGCCGGGCCGCGCGGTTTTAAGTGGCCGAATTTGCAGGAGCTGCACAAGAAATTGTTCCGCCGCCGTTTTCGCGGGGCCCATGACGCGCTCACCGATGTCCGCGCCTGCGCGCGTTGCTATTTCGAGCTGAAACGCCTTGGAATCATGCCGTGAAACGAATCGTGTGCCGAT
>SKLK01000242.1 GCA_007123265.1 Kiritimatiellia bacterium | reverse complement strand
TGATCCAAGGTGAAAAGCCGGTGCCACCGTTTGAGCCCGAACTCCAGCCATCGCCATAGTTGCCGGCATCATCTTCAGCCAAAACACCGGTGCCGCCGCTTGTACCTTCAATCTCGCCACTAACGCGGATTTCGTTGGCGCCGACATCAAGTGCGACGTCGGGGATGGTCCAGTTTGTCGTCGCCGGTATGGTCCCTGTCGCGCCGGTCAAGGCATTGGACCAGGTCAAGTCACCGATAATCCCGCTCGCCGTGCCGCTGAGGCTGTAGGCCGGGTCGCTGACGGTAACCGGACCGGCCGGATCCGTGATCACGATCGGCGAGCTGCGCACGGTGACTTGATAATACTGTCCACCATTGTCACGGACGAGGGAGTCGCCGTCATTGCCATGCAACTCAATTGCGTAGCGAACCACGGTCCCGGCGGGGAATGTACCGAGGTTGGCATTAAACCAGTATCCGTTGGCAGAACCCCAATCGGTGTTTAGCGACATATCTTGCGGGTGCCATACATCGTCCCCCGTCGTGTAAATGACGAGGACGTTGCTGACGTTACCTAGCGGACCGACTTCGACGTCGACGTAGAGCGGCGTCGCCTCGGTTACGAAGCCGTCGCGGGGCCAGTTGCTAATGTTCAGGGCCCAGAGATCGGGTCCTGGACCGTCACTGACCGTAAAGGTATAATCCATTCCGCCATTGTTGTCCCACACCTCGCTGTCGCCTTCACCTTCCACGCGAATCACGTATTCGACCTGGGTGCCGGCGGGATGCGTGCCCAACGTCACGTTGTACCAGTTACCGCCTTGGCTGCTCCAATCCTCGTTCAGATTCATCGGCAGTTCCAGCCAATCGCCACCATCCACGCTGTAGACCAGAACGACACCGGTTACATCGCTAGCCGGACCGGCTTCGGTGTTGATCCAGATATCGCTGGCGGGCGTGATCTCGCCGTCCACGGGATAGTTGTGCGTGTCGCGCACCCACAGAACGGCGCCGGCTTCACCGGCGATAAAGATCTTGGACTCTTGCGGGCCGAGGCTGAAACTGATGCGGCCATCACCGCCGACGGTTACCGTCTCGCTGGGATTCAGCGTATTGAAAAATTCGGTGCCTTCCGGCTTACCGACCTGGGGATTAATGCTCTCGGTATTATCCGAGGTATTCAACGCTACCAAGGCCTCTTCCTCGTCATACACGCGGCTGTAGGCGTAGGGGCCGCGGTTATGGCTATTCCAGCGCTCATGGAAGCTGCCGCGGCGCAAGCTGATGTGTGCGTCCCGGGCCTGATTCAGGCGGGCGATATGCTGATACAGCGGCGCATTGGTGGCCGCCAGCTTGTTCCCTTGGGCGGGGCCCGGCTGAAATCCTTTATCAAACATCGTTTCGCGCTGATGATCGTGGTCATCGTAGTCCGCGCCGGCATTTTGCCCGTTCCAATGACCGCCTTGCTGAAAGGCATGTTCTGTTCCGTAGAACAGACAGGGTACCGGTGTGGCCGTGTAGAGAAATGTAAGCGCGGGCGGCATAATCCATTCGATATGGCCGACGTTTCCGCCCGCCTGCAGTCCGATTCGGTTTACGTCGTGGTTATCGATGAAGGTGACCAGACGATTGGCCGCTTCACCGTACATGTTACGGTTGTTGAGTTGCTGCGTGAGCTGACCGGTGCCTTGTCCATCGACAAACACGCTCTTGAAGGTCTGGCTCATCGGAAAGAAGAGGGCGGAATTGAAAGAGTAGCCGGGCTGCTGGGCATAACGGGCCAGCGTGTGGTTATCGTACGTGAAGTACTCACCGAAAATGATGAAATCGTGTTTGCCGCGATAGGCCGCATGTTGGCGCATATCATCGGCCCACTGCATGATCCAATCCTCTTCGACATGCTTGATGGCATCAACGCGGAAACCATCGCAGTCCGTGGCATCAATCAAGTTTTTGAAGGCCAAGTCCAGCCAGTCGCGGACGTCCTGCCGACTGGTGCGGAGGTCGTCGGTGCCCGGGAAGGCGCCCAACAGATACTCGGGATAGCTGTCCCAGTTGCGGATGCGACCGTGGTTATGGAAAAGGTGCAACTGGTCGAATGGTGCGCCATGCCGCCGTTCGGACCACCAATCGTGGGTATCGTTTCCATTTGGCCAATACCAGCGGTTGTCCTCGCGGTTGTTGCCCCAAAGCCCGCTCAAATCGGCCATGTGATTGACAACCACGTCCAGAATCACGTACATGCCGCGATCGTGCATGGCATCGATCACGTTCTTTAAATCTTCAAAGGTGCCCTGAGCCGGGTCGACGCGGAAAAAGTCAGTCGGGTGGTAGTAGTGGTAGGGAGTAAACCGAGTGTCGAGACCTTGCCAATTAATTTGTACACCGGACATCCAGACCGCCGTAATGCCCATCCCCTCCAAGTAGTCCAGGTTATCCAACAATCCCTTCCAATCGCCACCATGATGGAAGTTGCGATTTTCCGGATAATGACGGTTGCCCACGTACCAGCCCTGATCTTGAATGTAGCCCAACGTTTCGCCGCTGGAGGCAAATCGATCGGTAAAGATCTGATACATATTCACATCCCGCCAGTCAGCCGGGCTGGGGTGATATTGAAAGCTGGGATCTTCAACGATTCGCGAACGTAGTCCGTAGACCGGATCCGAGGCGCCAAAGGGAAAATCCGCAAGCACGGATACAGCCACAAACAACGCGCATAAAATCAATGAACCTAAACGAAGATTTCTCATTTTATCTGTCCTTTCCAAAGCTCGGCATTACCACTAACCGACTTTCATCACACCTATCCTTGTCACCCGAATGTTCGGTAATCGTTAAAGTTACAACGCAACAGCAATTAAGTTAAACGTTTTTTCAAAAATTATATGCAAACCGTTTAAAGTATTAATTTGCATGCATTTACGCATAAATAAAACAATTTACCCAAAAAGATAGATCGGTTAATTGACACCGTTCCCGACATAGTTTCTCTGTCACCTTGGACACACTGAGCCGCCCCACGACCTTGTGTCGTGGGAGTCGAACGCTGAGTGCGCAACAATCTGGAGCAATAAAGAGAGCCCGTTTTGAGCAAGTTGAGGAAGGAATACCTTGCTTGCTCTTGCCTGGCTCATTCCGTGCGGGTTGTGCAGCATGTAGAACGCAGCCTCACGTTCCCACGACACAAGGTCGTGGGAGCGCAAGAACATGCGACAAGAGCAGCGATAGTTGGTGAGAAATGCGGGCTAACCAGGCGTCACGAATGCGCCGAAAGCGGACCGGTCCCAGCGTCTGTTTCCGGCTACAGCAATCCGTCACAGTTTCTCTGTCCCTAAGTGGGTCATACGTGGAGATATCTCACTTTTTTCACATTTTGACTAAACAATCAGTCGCGCCCCGAATATACTTGTAAAGCGTTTCAACAAAGTGCCGCAGGGGTCGGCATATCAACAGGTAAGGATAAAGTGTTATGAAAGTATCAACGAAGCTTAATGCGTTTGTGATTTTGGGGCTTTTGGTGGTGATGGGCATGGTCCATACCACCCGTTCCGAGGTGATTCTCCAGCTCTTTGAAACGGAATGGGAAGAAATCTATCGGCGCTTACCGGAAATTTCGGAAATCGGTTACGCCGGAATCTGGCACCCATCTCCCGCCAAATCACCGGTATCGGGCGGCCAATTTGCCGGCGGCGGCAATGTCGGCTATAGCCTTTTTGACCGGTTCGACATCGGCGATGTACCCCAGCGCGGCGATCGCGCCACCCGTTACGGGACCCGCGGTCATTTGCGGCAGATGGTGGACAACGCGCACCAGACCGATATCAAAATCTACCCCGATATCGTCATGAACCATGCCGGCAACGGCCCCCATTTCTGGACCTATCCGGGCATGCGCCCCAACGATTTCCACGGGTGGTGGAATGAAAGTGAGCCCGGCGGCTTCCGGCGCGCGGAACGCATGAATGCCTGGGGCGACATTAACAACGGCTGGGGCCTTACCTTCCAGCAGGAACTGGTGAGCCTGATCGATATCGTTACTGAGCGGGATAACCGCTTTTCCGGCACGCGTGGATATGCGGTACCGGACGAATTCGTACGTCAACCGGGTCAATATGATTTATACCCCTTCCACGGCCCGGGCGACGCCCTGCCGGCCGAGCACCCGGTCGATTTTCTCAATCGCTGGATCGTATGGCTCGGTGACGCAATGAACTTTGATGGGGCCCGCTATGACGCGCCCAAGCATGTGATCGCCGACTTTTTCGGTACGCCGGGTCAAATGGGTACGTTTAATCATGAGTTGCAATACAGCTACAAGAGTCGTCGCGGCTTCGATAACTGGGGCAATGTGGACGAGCT
>SKLK01000181.1 GCA_007123265.1 Kiritimatiellia bacterium | reverse complement strand
CCGACCCAGCCGGCAGCTGTGATCATCGATAACGGCGGGGGCCGACGGCGATTGGACTTCTTTTCCTGGGGCTTGGTGCCGGCTTGGGCCCCCGACTGTTCGCGGGCGGCGACGATGATCAATGCCCGGATTGAAACCTTGTGGGAAAAGAAATCGTTTCACGATTGCGTGCGGTATCGCCGCTGCTTGGTACCGGCGAATGGCTTCTATGAGTGGCGGGCGGACGGGCAAGCGCGGAAGACGCCCTACTACTTTTCCTGGCCGGACCAGCCCCTTTTCGCGTGGGCCGGTCTATGGGCGGTATGGAACGATCGGCAGGGCGGGGAATGCTATACCTTCACTCTGATCACATGTCCCGCGAATGAATCCGTGCGTCCCTATCACCATCGCATGCCCGTGGCGGTGCCGCCGGAGACCGAGTCCCGCTGGCTGGATCACCGGCTCTATCGCTCCGCAGAACTACAACCGGTGTTGGCGCAGGGGGCGACGATCGCTTGGCAAGCCTACGCCGTATCCCCGCGCGTAGGGCAGGTGAAATGGGATGATCCGGCCTGCATTGAACCCGCCCCGACGCAAGCACAGTTTGACTGGTCCTAAGCGCGACTGAATCAGGAACTACAACCGCAGCGGGGCCCGCATTTGCCAGTTTCGAAATCCTCGTCTTTGGGGAGGCGGCCGAGTTTAAAGGTTTGGCTGATGTATTGACCCACGGTCTGCTGCAATTTGTGCAGCGATTGTTGGGCGTCCATGAATTCGCTGGCCACCGGATTAGCCAGCAACGCATCGCGTTCCTTTTCGAACGCGTCCACTTCCTCGTCGGACAATGGCATACCCTGCTGTTCCTTTTGTTGCAGCATTTCCTGGCGATCGCATAGCGCGTTGTATTGAGCGCGCACCTCGTCGTTTTCTGCAAAGGTGCTGATTCGCTGACGAATCTGGTGGAACGAGTCTTGTTCCAATAACGTTTCACAAAGATCCTTCACCCGTTGCATCACGGGCGAGTCCTGAGCTTTTAATTGAATCACGGAAAATCCTCCTTTACCTGATCGAATTATTTCGCTGTTTTCCTGCAGCTGATTTATTACTCTAGTCGAATCCTATTGGATATCAACCAATCAAATACGTTTATTCGCGGAGGAAGCAGCCATTACAACGACCGAATTAATTCTCAATGGGGCAAGCCAGCTAGAGCGGCCGGCGTCGGTGCCGCAAGCTTTTGTGGGCTTTGACGGGTTTCTGGACAAAATCCTGCACGTGGTCGACGAACGGATCGACGCGCATAATTACAAGCGTATGGATACCATGGCGACCTATGCGGAGCGCATCAAAGGGGCCGTCGGCTACAGTGCCAATATCGAGCTGGTGGCGCAGGCGATCAAGTTGGGCGGGAACGGCCCGATTATGGCGGATGCGCTCTATCACATGGGGTGTCGCCTGACCTACGCCGGCGCGATTGGTTGTCCCGATATTCATCCCGTGTTCGCCGATTTCGCACATGCCTGTGACCGCGTGATATCGCTGGCGGATCCGGCTACCACCGACGCGCTTGAATTTGTCGATGGTAAGCTGTTGATGGGGCAGATGCAGACGTTGCAAGATATCAACTGGTCAAATTTGTGTCGGCACTGGCCGGATACGGACATGCTCGAGCTATTGAGTCATGCCGGCCTGATCGCGGCGGTCAATTGGACCATGTTACCTGCCATGAACGAGATCTTGTCCGGCTTGGGATCGGTCTTGGAGCGGACGGAGCATCGGCCCCTGTTCTTTGTCGATCTGGCCGATCCGAAGAAGCGATTGGCCGAGGATATCCGAGGGGTCTTGGAGCTGTTGACCGGATTGCAGCAGCAGGCGGACGTGATTCTGGGCATGAACGAAAATGAGTCCGTGCAGGTGGAGCAGATCGCCTTGGGTGACCGCAGTGATACGATTCAAGCGCGCGCCCCCCGCATTCGCGAGCAGTTGGGATTGGCCTATGTGGTCATCCATCCCTTGCGCAGCGCCTGCGTGGCTTCGGCGGAGGGGACGGCCTATTTGGACGGTCCGTTCACTCCTGACCCGAAGTTAACGACCGGTGCCGGCGATACCTTTAACGCGGGCTTTTGCCGCGGCCTGCTCGCCGGCTTGAAACCGGCAGAGGCGATCGGTAGCGGGGTCTGCGCGTCCGGCTTCTATGTCCGTAACGCGCGTCCGCCGTCGGTGACGGAACTGGCCGGGTTTATGCGGCAGTGGGCGGCAGCGGATTGTTGTCCGGTTTATACCGCTTGACGCACGCACGGTTGGGATACGTTTGAGCATGACTGCACGCACCATTTGGGCGTTTTTCAAACGCCATGCATGGTGGATTATCCCGCTCCTGATTGCCGACTACTACCTGATTCGTTGGCTCTTGCGCGGGCCATCCGAGCCGGAACCAGTAGCGGAATCCGCGTTGATCGTTTCGCCGTCGGCCGACCCGTCGCCTCCGCCGGCCCCGTTGTATGGGTATCCGACCGATCAGCAGGACTTGTGGAACACGGAGTCCACCCAGGTGTATATGCCCACGGCATCGGGCCGGATCGAGTCGGCGTTATTCGGATCCACGCGGACGCGGCGCTTTGGGAATCGCTTCTTGCCGGCATTTCACATGGGCATTGATATCGCGCCGATGCGCTGGGACGCGCGCAATCGGCCCATGGACGAGATTTACGCCGTGCGCCCCGGACGTGTGGCGTACATCAACCGGATCGCCGGTAATTCGAATTATGGGATCTATGTGGTCTTGGTACATGACGATCCCGTCGGCGAAATCTATACCTTATACGCCCATTTGGCGCGCGTGCCCGCTGGATTGGCGGAGGGGCAAGCGGTGGAGCTTGGCCAGGTGATCGGGGTCATGGGGAATACGGCGTCGACCGGGTTGCCGATGGTTCGGGCGCACCTGCACTTTGAGATTGGCGTGATCAAGAACGAGCGCTTTGTCAGTTGGTATCGTACCCAGGACCTGCCGATGGTGCACGGCCGCTGGCATGGATTCAATCTGGTCGGCGTCGATCCGCTGGCGATCTATGGCGAGCAGGGCGCGGAACGGCGGTTTAGCATGTTGGATTACTTATTGGAGTTATCCCCTGCCTTTAGCGTTGTGGTGCGTGCCTCGCGTTGGCCCGATTACTTTCAGCGCTACCCCGGTCTGTGGCAGGGGGAACCATTCCAAGGGGACGCCTTGGTCATGACCGTTTCAGAAGCCGGGGTGCCATTGACCGGCCGCAATGCCAGCGAGGACGAGCGGGCCGCTCTGGGCCGGGCCCGCGCCCATGTGCTGGAAGTGGATGAAGAAGTGCTCGGGCGCAACGGTCGTCGCCACATCATTCGGCGGGACGGGCGTTGGACCATTGGCCAGAGCGGCGAGCGGTGGCTGGATATCTTGACCCACTGAGCCGTTCCTTGCACCTCGCTAACGCAGCCCCCATCCGCAACCCAAGCTTTGTCGCGAGCTTAATCGCGAGCATTGTCGACCACGTTTGCGGTAATGCGCTGGTGATGCTTGAAAGGGCGCAATCTGCGCCAGAACGTGAGATAAGGGCGAAAGATTAAGGCGAAAGATAAGGGGTCAGATCATGGAGCGTTACTGCCCGCATGAGTAGCTGGCTGTTTACGGTGTTGCATTCAGGGCCACCGGTTCTCTGTCCCTTGCACCTTCTAACGCTGTGACCGATCCGCGACCAAGCTTTGTCGCAAGCTTAATCGCGAGCTTTGTCGGCAAAGTTTGCGGTAATGCGCTGGCGATGCTCGAAAGGGCGCAATCTGCGTCAGAACGTAAGATAAGGGCGAAAGATAAGTGTTCAGGTGATGGAGCGTTACTGCCCGCATGAGTAGCTGGCGGTCGAGAGCATTTTAAATAAAGCTGTAGCCATCCGGCTTGCCTCACTGGTCACCCCGAGCGAAGTCGAGGGGTCTCCATCTGGCTGGCAAGGCCGGAGATTTCTCGCCCCATTCGCTTCGCTCAGGG
Source organism: Kiritimatiellia bacterium (assembly GCA_007123265.1). Lineage (GTDB taxonomy): Bacteria > Verrucomicrobiota > Kiritimatiellia > SLAD01 > SLAD01 > SLAD01. The sequence goes on along the minus strand of SKLK01000181.1, from coordinate 361 downwards.
CAGGCTCCGCTCCTAAAGAGCCGACAGTGGTTGGCGAAGACGGAGATGTCTCGACTTCGCTTCGCTACGCTCGACATGACAACATTTTACATTAATCCGGTTCTTGCCCGCGAGCCAATCAGCGCGGGGCCGATATAGGTCCTCGAAATGACCCATTGAATTGAGTCGGAATCGACGGCTACAACATTAATTAAATTGCTCTAGGGTGTTGCATTCAGAGCCACCGGTTCTGTCCCGTAACCCCGTATCCCGATAATTTGTCGCATTGCCCTGTACGCGGTGGGCGATTAGGTTACTGTTTGTCAGTGAGTATGAGTCAGAAGGCAGTCATTGGATTTGGGAAAAGGAGTACTACATGATT
>SKLK01000185.1 GCA_007123265.1 Kiritimatiellia bacterium | reverse complement strand
CGGGGCATCCAGAGGGGTTGGCTGATCATCTGGGCCTGCGCGAGATGGATCAGTAAACGGATTTTTTCTTCGCGGAAGCTGGGATCGTCCCAGCGGTTGTGGAGTTCGGCGGGGTCGTTGTGCAGGTCAAAAAGTTCACCGTAGTCGTGGCCGTAATACAGCGTGATCTTGTAGCGCTCCTCGACCACCGTATTGAGAAACATCGTGGTGGGTTGATGCCGATGTTCGACGAGCACGTGATCACGACGGGCCGGTTTGACTCCGCGCCAAACATCCGCTTGATTCAATCCGCTCATGGCGCGCGGCACGGGCAGGCCCGCCCAGGCCAGCGAAGTCGGGGCGTAATCGACCAAGGATTGTAACGCGGTGCTGGTTTGTCCCGCTGGGACCGTTCCCGGTTGGCGTACGATCATCGGGACCTTGAGCATGTCTTCGTAGTGGAAGGGTCCTTTACGGATCAGTCCGTGCTGGCCGAACACATGTCCGTGATCGCTGGTGAACACGACCAAGGTGTTTTCGGCCAGTCCCAGCGCGTCCAGATGATCAACAATCCGCCCGATGTATTTGTCCATGCAACTGACCATGCCATAATAAATGGCGATATCCTTGGCAAGGGCGTCGCGGGGCTGCAGGTGACTGTGCAAGCCGTGACAGCCCGCTCCGTCTGGTTCGGCATAGCAGGAGAAATCCGGCGACTCCTCCTGAGTCATCGCGAAGTGCGGTGGATTCGCGTCGTGCTCGCCGGGAACCAGCGAGGGCACATCGATTGTGGCCGGATCGTACATCTGGTCCCACGGTCGCGGCACCAGGTAATCGGGGTGCGGATCGAAAAAACTCGCCCACAGGAAGAAAGGCTTTTCTTGCTCCTTGCATTCGCTCATCAGCGCATTGGTGCGTTCGGCGATCCAGGTGTTGTAATGGAGCTCCTCGGGAATTTCCCAGGTATGGGTTTGCCCGTCATTGTTCCCGGTGGGCGGGCGGAAATAATCGCACCAGTGGGTGCATCCCTTTTCCTCCATCCAGAGGGCGTAGTGCTGGCCGACATGCGCCTCATCGGCATGGTTGCGAGCGAGTTCGACATGCTGAAAGCCGTAGAACGGGCCATGAAAATCCCGCCAGAAGTCCAGGTCTTGGAGCAGGGGATAGGACTCCAGCGAGGGATATTCCGGTTTGGAGACCAAGGGCTGAAAATGCGCCTTGCCGACCAGGCCGGTGAAATAATCGGCGCGCTGAAAATGTTCGCCGATCGTGGGCACGTCTTCCGGTAGTTTGGTGCCCAGCATCCAACATCCGTGCTGACTCGGCATCAGGCCGGTGATCATCGACGCGCGGGTGGGGGAGCAGGTCGGATTAGGGCAGTAGGCTCGGGTAAACAGGGTGCCCTCGGCGGCCAGTTTATCGAGGCAGGGCGTCTGGATCGCAGGGTTCAGTACGCCGAGCGTGTTCCAGTGCTGTTGGTCGCTGGTGATCCAAAGAATATTCACAGGCGATTTCATTGCAGTATCCTAAATCGCTATGGGCTGGGGCAAAACAATCAGTTTCTACTCTTCCTTGCCGTCTCAGCCCTAACCCCAGCCGGTAGGGAGTTCCGCATATTTCCGCATGAATAGCAAATTGAATGGGGAAACCTTGTGTGAATAATCGATTGCGGACACACGCTTGGCGTGCATCATTTGCGAAGCTGGCTGACCCGTGACATCATGAAGACCCGCATCAGACACATAGAGGTTTTTCTTCTGCTGGCAACCGTGTTTGGCTTTCTACAGACTTCGGTGGCGCAACAGGAGGCCATCCCGGAGCGGGATCCCTGGCTGTGGCCGTTTTGTTCCCGGTCGATTTGGAATATGCCGATCGGTAGCGACGCGCGCTACCGGGCGGCAAATCTGCCCGCTCCGCGCGCCATCGGTTGCGACATCGAATGGCATCTGCGCACAAGCCCGGATGATCCCATTGTGCCTGTTTATTCGCCTTCCAGTTGGGAGCAGCGCTGGCCCGGCGACCGCCATCTCGGGGAGCTTCGCATTCCTGCGGATCTCATCATCCCCGATGCCAATCCGCCCCATACACCGAATGCTTGCGCGGTCTTTCTGATGCCGGATGGGCGGACCATTCGACAGCTGGAGCCCGCCTGCCGCCCGGAGCGGGTGCCGCGCGTGGTGGGCTATCTGCACCCGGAAGATCAGGACCTGTACGGCCCCGGCATCAAGGGGACACATTTCGGATCGGGTCTATCCGCTTTGGGCGGTTCGATTCGGCGAGGGGAGCTGCTGTCCGACGACCCGATCCGACATGCCCTCAAGATCAATATCTGGGCCAAGCACCTCTATTATGGGGAAGATGTGCCGGGGTATCGGTGGCCGGCTGATCGTTGTGATTCGTATGCCGCCCGGCGTTATCTGGGCGACAACCCAAGACTCGTGATGGGCACGCTCCTGGCACTCCCGCCGCAGCTCACGGCGGAGCAACTGAACGTGCGAACGGAAGTCGGGCTCAAGATCTTTCAGGCGCTTCAGGATTACGGGGCTTACATCGCAGATGATTCCGCCTGGAACGCAGCCGATCTTTGTGTGGAACGCGGGGTGCCCGAAGAGGTGCAGGAGCGCTATGGAATTTCGATGCGTGGATACGGGGGGCCTTTTGTGAACGAAATGAAACGCATGGTGACCGCCCTGATGATCGTGGACAATAACCGGGAGGATACTATTGGCGGTGGCGGCACCCCGCGCCGTCCGCTGGCGCCGGCGTTGATCGACCCCCTGAATCAAGCGCAGGAGAAGACCGGCAAACATGTGAGAGGTGAACCGTGAGTCGTCAGGCGATTCAAGAGTACGTATATCAACATTATCGCGGCATGTACCGCGAGGCAGGCCAGGGACTTCCCTTCCCGTTTTTCGCCCCGGGCAGCCATCAATACGCGGACCAGCTGTGGGACTGGGATAGCTGGCTGACCAACGTGGCGATCCGACAGGCCTTGCGCGACCAAGGCGATGCCGACGAACTGGAAAAGGCGCGGACGTATGAGCGTGGCTGCATCCTCAACTGGCTCTCCGTCGCCAAAAAGTCGCATGCCCGTGGCTGGATCCCCTTCGTGATGAATCGCGACTCGGGTGATGTGCCGGTCGATATCTATGCCGACAACATGCACAAACCCTGTCTTGCCCAGCATGCCGCCTTCTTAGTGCGTGAGGACGATGGCGCGATTGATTGGCTGCGCGAAGATCTGATGTACCTGCAATATTTCGTGAACAATTACCGCAACCACCATCGCCATGCCTGCGGACTGTATTTCTGGCAGAACGGCTTGGGCATCGGGGTCGACGATGACCCCTGCACGGTCGACCGCCCCCCTCGTAGCAGCGGGTCGATCTATCTGAATTGTCTGATGTACCGTGAACTGTTGGCCATGGTGTACCTGCTCGAATGCGCAGGTCTAGATGAATGCGCGGTGTCGTACCGCGACGACGCCACGGCCCTTCGGACCGCGATTCAGGCGTATTGCTGGGATGAGCGGGACGGCTTCTTTTATAGCGTAGATTTAAACTTGGATCCGGTGCCTGCCGGGGTGTGGAAACTCCACAGCGGGCGTCCGCGCACCTGGCCCTGCCTGATCCAGCGGATCGGGACATGGAGTGGCTTCCTCGCCCTGTGGGCGGAGATTGCGACGCCCGATCAGGCCGAGCGTGTGGTGTCCGGGCATTACCGCAACCCCGACAGTTTTCGTGCGCCGTATGGCGTGCGCACCTTGTCGAAGCAGGAGAAGATGTACGAGGTCGTGGCCTCGGGGAATCCGTCCTGTTGGCGGGGACCCATCTGGGGGGTGTCTAACTATCTTGTCTTGCGCGGGCTGGAGAAGTACGGGTTTGATGCCGACGCCTTGACGCTAGCCGAGCAAACCGTTGACTTGCTCGGTCAAGATATTGAGCGCACCGGCGCCATGCACGAATACTACCAACCGGAAAACGGCGAACCGGTTCTCAATCGGGGATTCCAAAGCTGGAACATGCTGGCAATCAATCTGATCGCCCGTTTGGAAGGCCGCACCGTAGTGGTCGAATACTAAGGCGGGTCAGGCCGAACGGCGCAACGTTCGCTTCGCGTAAGCGATCAACAGTGCGCCCAGGCCTAGCAGGGCTAGGCTGCCGGGCTCAGGAATCACAGCCGTCTCCAGCGTGATATTGTCGTAGCGCATATGACCGTTTTGTCCATCGGTGGTGGTGTGATAGAAGGCTAGATTGTTGAACCCGTCAAAGAAGGCGTCTCCGTCGTCGGTCACTTGGCCCAGGCTCACCAAGCCCTCTAGTGTCGGCCCTTCATAGACTTGTAAGACCATCTCGTTTTGGTTGCGATACATT
>SKLK01000122.1 GCA_007123265.1 Kiritimatiellia bacterium | reverse complement strand
CGGGGCCGAGCGCAAGGCGCGCGGGACGGGGCTGGACTCATGTCCGCACCGGCCCGCGCAACACCGCGATCGGTCGTGGCTGGCGCGTGACCCACGCGACCCTTTTGGCCAACGCACACCATAAGAACCAAGCGCCCCGCACAGGTCAGGCAGGAATGCCTGACCTACTGGGAAGACACAGTTTCTCTGTCCCCAACTCCCCAACTCTTCGGCGCGTCGCAAGCGACGGCCCTACAGTCCGGTTAAACAGAATTAGGGACAGAGAAACTGTGGTGGCAAGTCCTGCGGGCTGAAGCCCGCGCAGAGCTTCCGGCTAAAGCCGGTACTCTGACAGTCCACATTGGCATTCGTCCGAAGGGCTGCGTAGAGGGGGGACGCAGCGGCACCGGATCGCGACGCACAGGCGATGCTTCCTGCGAGGTTAACATGATCCACTGCATCGGGTAGTCTCTGCTTATGGAGGTACGGTTATTTCTTGTTGCTGGGGCGCTATCGCTGTTTGTTTGCGCTGCAGATGCGGCGTTGATTACGCTGCACGAGGACTTGGCGGGCGGGTCACCGGTGGTGGATGGCGTATTGGGTGCCCATGAATACGGGCCCAATAATGCCTACGCATTTGACGGGGGCGGCAGCGGTTTTGGCGGTCAACTCGGCGACGCCACCCTGTATATGAAATCGGATGCGACCCATCTGTATTGGGCCTTTGCGGATCTGGGTGTCCCCACCGACGGCAACCAGTACATCATCTACTTCAACACCTCCCCCGGCGGCCATCAAACCAATGGCGAGATGAATGACACCGCCGATGCCGGCCGCCGCAATGCCTCGCTGCTTTCCCTGAATGGCACGGACGCGGTGACCTTCGACGATGGGGTGACGACCGCCAGGCCGGATTTCGCGCTCGTGTTTAATAACCGCGCACCGGGTAGCGGCGGGTTTTCGGCGCTGTTCGAGCTGGCGCCGTGGGGCCAAAGTCATGCGCTGATTCCACATGCGCAGGCCGGTTTAGGTCAGTCGGTGGTCGAATTTTCGGTGCCCCTGACGGCTCTGGGGATCGCGCCTGGCGCGGTGATTGACGTGGCGGTGTTTAATATCAGCGACACAGGCTTCCTCTCCAACGAAGGACTGCCGGAACCGGGTGTGGGCGTGAATCCAGGATTTGGTGATGGCCAGTCGAATACCTTTCCCGACTTTCACCGGTTCATTACCCGATCGGTCGGCCCGCAAGTTGGTTGGGGTCCACGAGTCGCCAACGAGACGCTGACCATGCCGCTATATCCGCCTGCCGATCCGGAAAACGAGTACGTGATCGAGGACGCGCTGGGCGGATTCCCCTTCAATCAACCCATGGCGATTCGATCGGTTACGGGCGAAACCAATCGACTGTTTGTCGCCGAGCGACCGGGCGTCATTGTAGCCATTACGAATCTGGTTTCACCCAACCGGACGGAGTATCTGAATATTTCGTCGGTGGTCAACACGTCGGGCGAAGGGGGGCTGTTGAGTTTCGACTTCCATCCGGATTACCCGAATAATGGTCATCTGTTCGTCTATTACGCACTAAGCACGACGACCCCGGGGGGCAGCGGCTTTCATTTGCGTCTTTCCCGCTTCACGGTTTCTGCTTCCAACCCGAACTGGGTCGATCCAGCTTCAGAAGTTGTCCTGTTCACCCAATATCATCGCCGCCAGAATCATAATGGGGGCGATGTTCATTTTCGCGGGGACGGCTATTTATATATATCGCTGGGCGATGAAGGCGGAAGCAATGACCCCTACGACAACGGCCAACGCATTGATGGCGGCTTCTTTTCGTCGGTGATGCGGATCGATGTGGATGAACAACCGGGATCACTGGCACCCAACCCCCACCCCGCGATTGCGGGGACGACCACGAACTATATGATTCCGCCGGATAATCCGTTTATTGGCGCCACATCATTCAACAGTGAATCGGTGAACCCGAATGAAGTTCGAACCGAGATCTATGCGATCGGATTGCGGAATCCGTTCCGGATGGCCTTTGATCCCGTGACGGACGAGTTATACGTCGCGGATGTTGGTCAAGGCGCGCGGGAAGAGATCAACCTAATTGAAAAGGGCGGGAATTACGGCTGGAAATGGCGTGAAGGCACTATTGCAACGCCGGGCATCGGCACGCCACCACCGGGTTTCACCAATTGGCTCGACCCGATTCTTGAATACACACACGGCAACGCCACCAACCAGGGCCGCTCGGTCACGGGTGGTGTGGTGTATCGAGGTGATCGCTTGCCGGAGTTGGTGGGGCACTATTTATTTGGTGACTATGTCAACGGCCATGTGTGGTCATTGACCCATAACGGGACCAGCGCGACCTCGTTCAACTGGCTGGGTAACACGCCAAATATTGTCGGTTTTGGCACCGATCCGCGGAATGGCGATATCTTGATTGCCAGTCTGACCGGCAACCGTGTCCGACGCCTGGCACGTGCGCCGGTGACCGGGGACGTCTTGCCCCCCACCCTCTCGCAGGCCGGCGTATTTTTTGACCGGCAAGAGTTGATTCCTTATGCCGGCATCGTCGGCTACGATTTGAATGTGCCCTTCTGGTCGGATAGGGCACTGAAATATCGTTGGTTTTCGTTGCCTGATCTGGCGGACACCATCCAGTTTGCGCCGGAAGGCCCCTGGACCTTTCCCGATGGCACTGTTTGGATCAAGCATTTCGATCTGGAACTGGTGGAGGGGGACCCCGATTCCACTCGGCGTCTGGAAACCCGTCTACTGATCAAGAATGATTCCGGTGCGGGCGGGTATGGGGTGACCTATCGTTGGGGCGCTTCCACCGATGATGCCGTGCTGGTGCCGGCGTCGGGCTTGGACGAAACCTTCGTGATCGAATCCGCGGGTGGCGTTTTGTATACGCAAGTGTGGCGCTACCCGAGCCGGGCCGAGTGTCTCGCCTGCCATCAACCGGGGGCGGGCTTCGCGCTGGGATTCAATACCGCGCAATTGCATCGCGATCATGTGCAAGCCGGGGTGGAAACCAATCAGTTGTTGGCCATGAGCACGTACGGCTATTTAAACACGAACGTGGCGGATCGCATTCATCGATTGCGGGCATTGGCCCACCCCACCAATGAGTTGTATAGTGTCGAATATCGGGCTCGCTCGTATATTCAGGCCAACTGTGCCAGTTGCCACTTTCCCGGCGGCCCCGCGTTGGGCAGTTGGGATGCGCGGATCGACAGGGGCCTTTCCTTGACCGGTATCATTGATGGATCGTTGGCCAATGACCAAGGGAACCCGGCCAACCGGGTGCTGGTCCCGGATGCGGTCGACCTATCCATGTTACATACACGCATCGCCTCGCTGGGGGGTGACCGCATGCCGCCGGTGGGCTCTTCCGTGCTGGATGCCGAGGGCGTGGACCTGATCGTTGACTGGATCACGGAGCTGGCGGATTATCAGACCTATGCCCAATGGCAACAGACGCATTTTCAATCCACGACGCATCCGGATGCCCAGCCTGGCGCCGACCCGGATGAGGACGGGGCGAGTAATTGGCTCGAATACCTGACCGGTACGGACCCAACTGACGAGGATGACTACTGGCACATTGCCATGCAGATCGATGAAGCAACGCCGGCGATTGAATTTACGCGCATCGCCAATCGCGGGTTTGATGTGCAATACAGCACCAACTTGCTGGACGGCACCGGCTGGCGATCGTTGAATGTCCCCGGTAATCGTCCGCTGTATAGTGGCACCACGCAACCCGCGTTAGTGTTGGACCCCGCTGCAGGTCAAGCCACCACCCGCTATTATCGCGTCCGCGTGTACGAGCCGTAGTCGGGTTTGGATTTGGGTTGAGCGTGGTGAGGCGTGGAAGAGTAGCCACTAAAGGCACAAGATCCACAAAATTCTCCTGAAGCAGAGCGCTGGTGGCTTGATCACAAAGACGGTCTCGCAGAGCTCGACCCTCCACATGGTTGAAAATACGTTGCCATGTGATGGTGGTCGGTGGGCACGGGCCGGTTTTCGGTGTCGGGTTTTCGGTTTTCGGTTGGACCAAAACCCTGAAACCGAGAACCTAACACCGCCCACCGAGTCCCGCGCAACACCGCGATCGGTCGTGGCTGGCGCGTGACCCACGCGACCCTTTTGGCCAACGCACACCATAAGTGCCAAACGCCGCGCACAGGTCAGGCAGGAATGCCTGACCTACGGGAAAGCCTACTTCAACTCACGGTCAAAGAATGCGCGGGTTACGGCAATGGCTTCGTCGCGGGTCGCCAAGGTGGCAAAGGTATGCCCGGCACCCGGAATGGTGTGCACGTCGACTGGAAGTTGCCGCGCGCGCCGGGCCTCGGCATAGCTCAAGCCTTCCTG
>SKLK01000069.1 GCA_007123265.1 Kiritimatiellia bacterium | reverse complement strand
TGATCCTGTATCCGCTGACGTTCCTGGTGATGGGCTATTACGGAATCGTGGCTTTGGTCCGGTATCTGCGCGCCGGAGGGCAGCCAGTGCCGGCTACGAATGACTTCCGCGCCAATCAGTGCTTTAGCGAGCCTCGCTCCGATCGACCCGAGCCAGAAGCACCGCATGTTGGCCCGTTGAACTGTCCGGCTTGTGGTGCCGCACTGGTGCAAATGGGGGCGGGCGATAGCATGATGGAGGTCTGTCGCCATGGTTGTCAGGGGATGTGGTTCAACAACTATGTACTGCGTCCAGCACTGGCACGCCTTTCCCCGGACGACCTCGATGCCGACGACGGCGATCCGCCTCCGCATGTCGATGTATCCCAGAAACGGGGCTGCCCGCGATGTCGTGGAATCTTCATGCTAAAGCGGTGGTATAGCCCGACCTGCCATATCGAGATCGACGAATGTCCATCCTGTGGCGGGATTTGGCTGGATCGAGGGGAATACAGACTGATCCACGCTGCGCTCGCGCGTGAAGGGGCGGACACGAGAGATGGATCAATGAATCCAGAAGCGGCGGTGCTGAAGGCGCAAGTGGAGGCCGGACTGGCGAAAGAGCGGAATAGTGCACACACACGTCGCACGTTGGCCAAAATAATTGGGAAAAAGCATCGATTTCGCGGGATCTAGTTGTTTCACGTTCGACATGGATCCCGCATCCCCCAAAGGCCTTCCACCCAGCCCTTGGTGCATCCAGCCGCAGAGCCGGGCATCGATGATCAGAGATATTCCTCCGATTGCAACCGAGCGAGGTAGTCCTTGGGATCAACCAAATTGGGGCGGTCAGTGATAGGGGCCTGTTTGGCTTGGCGTTCGAGCTTCTTCCGTTTAATCCAGAATTGAGGCTGGCGCTCGGCCAATGCGATACTCTTGGAATGTTTCACAATACGATCGAGTTCGGCGATGTATTCGCTGAAGTAAAATCCGGCGATAGGCGTGATCAATCGCTGCGCGACCTTGTCGGTAAAGGTGGCTTTGGTGGTTACACTCAGTTGCACATATTCATCCCGCAGGCGCAGAATCCGTTCCGCCAATTCTTGAATATCCGCCGCTTCCGGGTTCAACGAGACAATCACGGCGCGGAAGGTCCGCAACGCCTTGGCGTACAAGGCAAACAGGGCGTCGAGGGACTCAGAGTCCACAATGGCATCGGGAATGCGTTGTCGACGTAGCGATAAATCGCAGATGGAGTCGATATGATCGCCGATCCGCTCGAGATCGATCATGCACCGGTCGATGTGCTGAATCAGAATGGCCTGTCGTTTGGAGAGGTAGCGATAGGTTAGCTTGCTTAAATACTCCTTCATCGAAAGCTTCACTTCGTCCACGACCTTCTCGTTCAGCTTAATCTCGAAAACCGTCTTTCGGCTGTGTGTGAACAGGACGGTTTCAGCGCTCAACATCAGGCTGCGCGAACAAAGACGGGATACGCGTTGCAACTCGAGGATACACGATTCAAGTGCCTTTTCGGGGTATTCCAGCCATTGCTCATCCAAATAACTGGGTTGGGGCTCGGGCTTCTTTGACCGCACCAGCCATGTAATTAATCGACCAAAGGCAGGGGTAAAAGGCATCAGTATCAAGGCGGGTATAAGCATCGCAAACGTGTGCAGGTTGGCCGTTTGCCGCAGGACATCGGCGGAGGTCAACGGCAGAAACCAAAGAAAGAACCGCTGTGTCAGGATCACAAAGATGACGTTGTACACGTTAAAGAGCAGATGGGAAAACGCGCAGCGCCGGGCTTGAATGTTCGCGCCAATACTGCTCAGCAACGCCGTCGCGCAGGTACCGATGTGGGCCCCGAGAATAATCGGAAACGTCTGTTCGATCGAGGTGAATACGCCGGCCTGAATTAATGCGAAGCACATCCCCACGGTGGCCCCGCTGCTTTGGATGACGGCCGTGATGGCCGTGGCCAGCAAGACGCCCAACATCATGCCGCGCAAGGAATCGGTGGTGATCCCCTCCAACAATGGAGCCAACGTGTCACGATGCGGCTTGATCGCTTCGCTCATCAGGGACATGCCAAGGAACAGGAGGCCAAAGCCGAGTAGCGCAAGGCCAAATTGCTTAATTCGCATATCCGGCACGGCCATTTTGATAATGAAACCCAGCGCAATAATAAAGAACGCGTAATCGCCCAGCCGGAAGGAGATCGCCTGCATGGAGATGGTGGTGCCGACATTGGCGCCCAATACGACGGGAATAGCCTGCGTCAAGGTCATCAACCCGGCGTTGACAAAGCCCACCAACATGACCGAGGTGCCGCTGCTGTGGATCAACAGTCCCAAAAGACTGCCCAATCCAAGCCCCGCCCAGCGGTTCGCCGTGGTCTTGGTTAAAATGTCCCGTAACCGGCTGCCGGCTGCGGCGCGCAGGCCATCGGTCATGACGCTCATGCCAAAGATAAACAGCGCCAATCCACCCAACACCTGCGCAATCAAGAAGAATAATTCCGATCCGCTCATTCCTGCTCCACATGAGGTCCCGACGACAAGGGCGGGGGCGGTTGATCCAGTAAAAACCGGGCCACGTCCGCCGCCGACGCCTGCACCGGACCGTAGGACAGATGTCCCCAATAGGGAACACCGCTTCGTTCCCGCAATACGCGGCGATTGTCCTCTTCAATCACGGTCCACGGCGCATCGTTCGTCGAGACAGTCATCCATCCTGCCACCGGAATGGATTCCTCCTTTAGCACCCGCAACGTTAATTGCGTATGATTCAAGGTCCCCAATCCGGGACGACACACCAACACAACCGGCAAATCTAGCAAATGAATCAGGTCGAGTATAGACTCTTCTTCCGATAAGGGGACGCATAGGCCACCGGCACCTTCCACGATGATGGGGGCATGACGCTCGGCCAAGCGATTGTACGCTTCCTGAATCCGGTGAAGATCAATTCGCTGCCCCGCCTCGGCTGCCGCCAAATGCGGGGAGGCCGCCAAGGAAAAGCGATAGGGACATACCCATTCCTGCAAATCCGGTGCCGGCGTGATCCCACTAACCGCGTGCACAAATTCCACGTCAGGAGCAAGCAGTGTCCCGTCCCGGTTTGCGGTACATCCGGTTTGAACAGGTTTCATATAGGCCGCGTTGGCTCCCCGACTCCGGGCATGGGCCACGAGGTAGGCGCTGACCCAGGTTTTGCCCACCCCGGTATCGGTGCCGGTCACAAAGTAGCCCATGCTCATGAAACGATCTTCCGGATGTCGAAGAGGCTGATGTCATAGGTCCCGAATACGCCGCCCCGCGCATCGCCATGCAGCGCATCGTAACGCTCGGTGAGCCGCCGCAATTCCTGCCGTCGCAACGGACGGGGCCCGCGGGAAAACGGACCGCCGGTGACGCCTTGTTGATTCAGCACACGCAACATGTGCGCGGCCGATTCGTAGGGCACCCGGTGAGCGAACCGGAAGGCGCGCAGACGAATACCGGGCATGCCCTGAAGGTCGGCCACCCAGTCGTCATGTTCCGGTAGACGCCGGGCGGGGGCGGTGTCGGGCGCAATAGCCATTCTGAGTTGATGCAATTCGGCCAGCGTACCGGCATTCATGATCGAAACGAGCAACTGCCCGCCCGGTTGCAATTGCGTCAACAAGTGTTCCAGCACGCCCAGATGCGGAAAGATCCAATGCAAAGCCGAACTGCTGACAATCAGGTCGTAGGGCTCGTGACTCCGGAAATCCCGGATATCGCACTCGATACAGCGTAGCCAATCCGATGCCGGCGGGAATTTCTGTCGCGCGACGCGGACCATTTCCGCTGCAACATCCACGGCGTCCAGCCGCGCCTCGGGAAACCGCGCGTGCACGAGCTGGGATAGAATCCCGGTCCCGCAACCGGCATCCAGTATCCGTTTAGGGCGCGCGCCGGAATATTCAATTTGCTCCACCAGCCGCAAAGCGACATCGCGATGCATGGTGTCATGCAAATCATAGGTCCGCGCCGCGTTGGAGAACCGATGAATGAGCTGTTTGAAATCATTTCTTTCTGATGTCTCTGCCTGCATGCATTACTCCCACGATACAGCGTCCAGCATAGAAAGTGCTCGCGTGAATGGCAAACCATGTCCCGCATCCGGCCAGATGCGCAGCGAGCTACAAGGCAGATGGTCGTGTAGCCAGCATGCGGCGTCAACCGGAATGACGCGGTCTCGACTGCCGTGCATAAGGGTGACCGGCACGTTCAAGGAACGCACCTGCGTCCGGAGGTCCGTGTGCCGCAAATAATCGAGTCCCGCATACAATTGAGCAGGGCTTAAGGCGCTGCTGCCGGCTTCCCAACGGGAAACATGCGCCCGCGCATCGGGTAAGGGCAGCAGACAGTTCAGTTGGAACCTGCGCACGGCCACGTACG
>SKLK01000042.1 GCA_007123265.1 Kiritimatiellia bacterium | reverse complement strand
GTCCAAAGCGGCGCGCAGCGCCGCAGTCCAAAAGGACGTGGACAACCCCTTTGGAGTGCGGCGCTCGGCGCCGCTTTGGATGATGGCCGGTCACGTTCAATTGCAGCGATCGGTCATGCGGATCAGCACCCGTTGTCTTTCTGCGGGGGAGGGGGGCGGACAGGTGCGACGCCGCAAGAGGAAGCGCGAGCTTATGTTCGGACCGCGATCATTTCTTTTGCTCGGCTCATCCAGAGGATTCGCCCCACCTTCGCGTGACCGGATCGGTGGGGCGAGGCGTCCCGCCGAGCCGAGAGGGAAAACGCTAGGGAAGTCCAAAGCGGCGCGCAGCGCCGCAGTCCAAAAGGACGTGGACAACCCCTTTGGAGTGCGGCGCTCGGCGCCGCTTTGGATGATGGCCGGTCACGTTCAATTGCAGCGATCGGTCATTCGGATCAGCACCCGTTGTCTTTCTTGGGGGAGGGCGGAGCTCTGCGACGCCGAAAACGGCGAAGCTGGCGCTTGTGTTGATTCTATCGGTGCTGCGGCTTTTGTTCACCACAAAGGACACGAAGAGCGCGAAGGAGGAAAACACCCAGCCGTCAGTCCTGCTTGCCCCTTCGAGTCCTTCGTGGTCAAAAAAGGTGTGATCCAGATTTACGCCGGTACCGGCGAAGTCGATTTATTCGGCCGCCAGAATATCAATCACAGCATCAGGCCCGGAAGCCCGAAGAATGCGCTGCTGAATGTCCGGGTCGGTCAAATGGCGACTAACCTCGGCCAAAAACTGAATATGCGGGCCGGTCCGGTTGGCGGGCGAAATGGTCATAATAAAGAAATGCGACGGCTGCTGGTCCAAGGATTGGAAATCGATTCCTTCTTTGTGCACCCCGACAGCGACCACAAGGCTATCTACGCAGTCACTTTTGCCATGCGGGATGGCGATGCCATTCTGCATCCCCGTCGACATCTTCTTCTCGCGCTCCAAAATCGCCTTTTGCGCCGCCTTGCGATTGCCGACCTTGCCCGTGCTACACAGCAGGTCCAACAGCTCCTCGATCACCTCTTCCTTGTTCTGGCCTTTGAGGTCGAGCGCAATGACGTCTTTGGTCATTATTTTGCGTATGTTCATGGCCCATTCGATTCCCGGGTAAAAGCTGGGATAATGTGCCCAAGACCCCGCGCAAGTCAACCGTGAATGGCTGCCTGATTGGCTGGCTGATTCATCCAATCTCCAGTTCCCCGGTTCCGCGAAGGCGCGGGGGAAGCAGAGGGCACGACAATACGATGATGTTCCCGATCCGTATTGCTTCTTTTACGCCGTCATTGGAATCGGGTATCGTTGTTTGGAGGCAATGCAGGAGCAGACAAATGCAAGGGTATGAATGTAAGCGATTGAGCCGTTTGGCGGTGGTCGGCCTGGCTGCGATCATCGGCGGGATCGGCTGGGCGTTCGAGGTCAAGGCGAATGCGACAGTGATTGCGGCGGATGACGCCGCAAACTATACCACGGCGACATGGCTGACCGGTAGTAACGAGGGTAGCGGATTCGGTGCGTGGACCTTGTTTGCGTCATCGACTGAGAGTGCGGGGTGGTACGTCGATGAGGATGGCAAAGGATGGGCGTTATCTGCACAAGACGATGAGTTGGCTAGTGCTTCCCGCCCGTTAAATGAATCGCTGGCAGTGGGCCAGATTTTCTCCTTTCGTATCCAGCGGGGCGTGGGCGATCCTTTCGAATTTCCTTTTGCGGGTTTGGCACTGACGGATGGCGAAGAAGATCTGATTTTGATCAGTACGTTGGGCCAAGACTATCTGGTCAATGGGAGTTCTACGTTGGTGGATACAACCGAGCCCGTAGATGTCGAGGTTGAATTGACAGATGCGACAGCATTTGTTGTCCGCTTAACCCCGGTAGGCGGCGCAACCACCGAAGTTAGCGGCTCGATTGCGAATCCAGGCAATCCTGACATTGTCGGGTTTGAGGTGTTTAACGACAACTTTGGCCCCGGTGAAGATCTCTTTTTTGACAACCTGCAAGTCACAGAACCGGACAGCGGTTTGCCTCGCTTATCGGATATACATCTTGTGCCTGGGGATGGTGTTTGGGTGCCGCTCCAAAGTCTGAGCGGGACGGTCTATCGCTTGGAATACACCGCTGACTTGATGGCCGACCCCGTGGAGTGGCAGCAAGTCGATGAGCAGGCTGGTAACGATGGCCTTTTGAGCTTGGCGGATGACCAGTTCCACGACGCGCCGATACGCATCTATCGTGTTCGAGTCGTGCCTTAACCCCGTTACGGCCGTGTCCGGGAGAGCAGCAGGTCAATCAGGGCGGCCGGCGCGAACCGGCGCATCGCTTCGCCGATATAGGTCGGCAGCGTGATCCGATAGCGTCGCCGTGGCCACGCCGATTCGAGGGCATGCGCAATTTGCACGGCAACATCTTCGGGGCGGCGGTTAATCCAGTTGGCCTTTTTCGGGCGTTGCTCCCGCCGTTCCAGTTCTTGCCGGTAAAAGTCGGCGTGATGCGAGGTGTCGAGGTCCAGCGTCGTGCGGGCACGCGCGGAAGCGGTGCGGCGGAACTCGGTGATGATCGGGCCGGGCTCGATCAGGCTCACGAAAATGCCGCTGCCGCGCAATTCCACCCGCTGCGCATCGGCCAAGGCTTCAATCGCGAACTTGGAGGCGGAATAGCAGCCGAGATAGGGCAGACTCAAGCGACCCACCACCGAACTGACATGGACGATCCGCCCGCACCCCTGCTGCCGGAAGGCGGGGATCAGGCGGTTGGTCAGATCCTGCAAGCCGAATACGTTGACTTCAAATTGGTAGCGGAGATGGTCTCGTTTCAAATCCTCCAACGCCCCGGACTGCCCGAAACCCGCATTGTTCACGACAGCGCCCAAGCGGCCTTGGGTTCGTGCCAACGCGGTTTCCGCGGCTTGCGCAACGGAATCGGCGTCGGCCGTATCGAGTGTGATCGGCTCAAACCCCTGTTGGCGCAGTCGATCCAGATCGGTCTCCTTGCGCGCCGTTGGAATCACATCCCAACCGTGTGCCTTCATCCGTTCCGCCGTTGCGGCGCCAATCCCGGTCGAACAACCCGTGATTAATACGCTTTTATGTGCTAGGGTCCTGAGTTTCATACGACAAACCGTGCGGGACGAGGGTTGATTTGTCAATGGAGACGAGGGGTATGAACTACGACGCAATTATGATAGTGACATTTGGTGGGCCGGATACGATGGCCGATGTCATGCCGTTTCTTGAAAACGTGTTGCGGGGCAAGAACGTCCCCCGTGAACGGATGCTCGAGGTGGCGCATCATTACGAGCTGTTTGACGGGAAGAGCCCGATTAACGATCAAAATGTCGAACTGAAGCAGTTGCTGGAGGAACGGATGCGTAATCAGTCCCCCCGTTTGCCGGTTTATATCGGTAACCGCAATTGGCATCCCTTTATTGAGGACACGTTGCGCCAAATGCAGGCGGATGGCGTGAAACGCGTACTGGCCTTTATTGCGTCCGGCTATAGTTGCTATTCCGGTTGCCGCCAATACCGGGAGGATATCCAGCGGGCGCGTGAGGCCATTGGCGACGACGCCCCGACGGTTGATAAGATCCGCGTCTTCTTCAATCATCCCCTGTTCATTCAGGCCAATGCCGATCATGTGCGGGCGGCATTGGACCGGCTGCCGCCGGATGCCCGTGACGCAGCGCCCCTATTGTTCACCGCACACAGCATTCCCCAGGCCATGGCCGATCGGTGTCGTTATCAAGCGCAACTCGAAGAGGCGGCCCGATTGGTGGCGGATGCGGTGGGTCACGCGAATTGGCGCTTGATCTATCAAAGCCGAAGCGGTCCGCCGCATCAACCGTGGCTGGAACCGGATGTGTGTGACGTGATCGAATCACTGGCGGACGAGGGGGTCCGGCATCTGGTCATATCACCTGTCGGCTTTACCTCCGATCACATGGAAGTGCTGTTCGATTTGGACACGGAGGCACGCGAGCTCTGTGACCGGCTGGAGATTCAGATGGAGCGTGCCCCGGCGGCGGGTAATCATCCCGCTTTCATTGAAATGGTGCATGACCTGATTGCCGAGCGAATCGAGGAACGCGCCGCGCGTCCCGCCTTAGGCCGGCTCGGCCCGTCCCATGATGTGTGCCCCGAACAATGCTGCATGCCGCGTTGAGCGCGACACGAGGCAGCCCTGAAATCCTGAATCCGGCGATTCGCCCCACCTTCGCGTGGAAACGCTAGGGAAGTCCAAAGCGGCGCCGAGCGCCGCAGTCCATATGCACGTGCTCAGCGTACCTTGGAGTGCGGCGCTCGGCGCCGCTTTTGATGATGGCCAGACACGTTCAATTGCCGCGAACGGTCATTCGGATCAGCACCCGTTGTCTTTCTAGGGGGAGGGCGG
>SKLK01000157.1 GCA_007123265.1 Kiritimatiellia bacterium | reverse complement strand
TGTAGGCCGGACCTCTGTGTCCGGCGGTTTTCATCCGCCAACACCGAAAATCCGGACCCGCCATGAATGCATACGGGCACGGGACAAAGCGCTGCCGCCGGTTCAGAGGCGCGGCGTCGCAGAGCTCCGCCCTCCAGGGCAAGCTTCTGGCCGATCAATGGAGGGGCGAGCTCCGCGAGCCCGGCGACAGCGGACCGCAGCCAAGTTTCCAACGATTGGAAAATCGCCCCAAAATTTTTCCAACGATTGGAAAACTGAGCCATTCTTTTTCCAATGATTGGAAAACTTATGAAATCGATCGTGTACATCGTAAACACCTCAAATGATGCGAACGGACGCCTCCATCCGCCCTATTTCGCACTAAACCTAACCCGCTCCGGTTAACGAACCGTTAGCAGGCCGTTATAAATTCGGTAAAACCTTTCACCCAATCGCATCAAAAAGCAAAAATCGGGCCAACCCTGAATAGAAATCACGGAAAGACTCTTAACCCGTTCATAAATAGCGGATTAAATATTTCGACCGCCCCATAGAGGGACAGCCAACACAACGGTATAGCCAGAAAATACTACATAATTGTATTGTTAATTGGTGATTGATACATAAATTTCCGGCGGCCGGTGGGTTCCGGGATCTGTCGCTTACCGGCAGTGGCTAGGCACTAAAAGCTTGAACTGGGCGGGTGGGCCGATTTAACTGGTTCGATCTACAAGTCGAATCGAAAGGATAGATTATGGCCTTGGAAGCGACGCCCGTTGCAAATATTCACGTGCCGGACGAACTCTCGCGGTTGCCGGAAATGGTATACAACCTTTGGTGGTCCTGGACGCCCAGGGCGCGCCGGTTCTTTTCGATGATCAATGCCAATCTCTGGGCGACCTATCGGAATCCGGTCCAGTTACTGATCAATCTTGAGCCGCATCAATGGGAGCGCTTGATTAACGACGGCGGCGCTTTCATGTCGGATTACCGGCGGCTGGTACGCGAGTACGACGCCTACATCAACATGGAGCAGACGCCGTTTCGTCAGCAATTCCCGGACTATACCGGCGCGCCGGTGGCCTATTTCAGCACGGAATTCGGATTGCACGAGTGTCTGGGCATCTATTCGGGCGGGTTAGGCGTGCTGTCGGGCGACCACGCGAAGGCCGCCAGCGACTTCGGCTTGCCGTTCGTGGGCATTGGCATCCTGTACCGGAAAGGCTACTTCCATCAGGCGGTGGATGCGGACGGGGATCAGGATCACGAGTTCCGGGATTTCGATTTCTATCGGTTACCGGTGAAACCCCTGCAATCGAGCAGCGGTCGGCCGCTCTTGATCCCGGTGGACTTGCCGGGGCGCGAGGTCTATGCGCGGGTGTGGGAATTAAAGGTGGGCCGGGTCAACCTGTACCTGCTGGATACGGATATTCCGGAGAACGATATAGCCGACCGCCCGATCACCTCCCAGCTCTATGTCCGCGGACGCGAGATGCGCCTGTGCCAGGAACTGGTGTTGGGGATCGGCGGGGTCCGCGTCCTGCGCGAGCTGGGGATTACGCCCTCGGTCTGGCACATGAACGAAGGGCACTCGGCGTTTCTGGCAATCGAACGGTTGCGGGCGCTGATGAAGGAAAAACATTCGTGGGACGACGCCACGCGCACCATTGCCGCACGCACGGTCTTCACCACACATACGCCGGTACCGGCGGGGAACGAGGCGTTCGATACGCAGCTGGTGGAAAAATACCTGACCGGCTACGCGAAGCAACTGGGCGTGGACATCCAAAAGCTAGTCAAGCTGGGCATTTCGTACCCGGAAGGACGCGGACAGCCCTTCAACTTGACGGCGTTGGCGATTCGTATGAGCCATCACGTGAACGGGGTCAGCAAGCTGCACGGCGATGTGTCATCGCATATGTGGCATCATTTGTTCCCCGGCAAGTCGGCCGCGGATTTGCCGGTGGACTATGTGACCAACGGGGTGCATGTGGCGACCTGGTTGGGACACGACTTGCGGACGCTGGTGGAGGACGAGATTGGCGCGGATTGGAACGAGCACCTGACGGATCAGGCCTTTTGGGCGCAGGTCCGTGACTTGAAGGATGAAGACCTGTGGGCGGCGCACTTGCATCAAAAGGACCGCATGATCCGCTTGGTGCGCAGCCGGTTGGTGCAACAGTTTGGTCGCCACGGCAAGAGCCCGGACGAAATGCGGGCGGTTAATCACCTGCTGGATCCTCACGCGCTGACGATTGGTTTCGGGCGACGCTTTGCGACCTACAAGCGGGCGGGCCTGATTTTCAAGGATTTCGAGCGGTTGAAGACGATTTTGACGGATCCGGAGCGGCCGGTGCAAATCATCTTTTCCGGCAAGGCGCATCCGGCGGATTTGCCGGGTCAAGAGTTGGTGCGCCAGATCTTTAACCTGGCGTTTCACTCGGAGATCACCGGCCGGATCATCTTTCTGGAGGATTATGAAATGCGCGTGTGCCGCCACCTGGTACAAGGCGTGGATGTGTGGCTGAACACGCCGCGCCGGCCACGCGAAGCCAGCGGCACGAGCGGCATGAAGGCGGCGATGAACGGCGGCCTGAATTTGAGTATCTCGGACGGGTGGTGGCCGGAGGCGTATACCGGTGACAACGGTTGGTTGATCAGCGACGGACGCGAGTTTGATAACGAGGAGATGCAAGACTATGAGGACTCCTCCTCGTTCTATCAGTTGATGGAACAGGATGTGGTTCCAACCTTCTATCAAGGCCGCGAGAACGGCATCCCGAGGCGATGGGTGCGGATGATGAAAGAAAGCATGGCGACGATCATCCCTGCGTTCAGCGCGGCCCGGATGTTAACGGATTATGCGCATAAATTCTATATGCCGATGGCCACGGATTAAATCGGCCTGCGCGGTGCAGGAGCGCCATCCCCCGG
The DNA here is from genome assembly GCA_007123265.1 of Kiritimatiellia bacterium. GTDB lineage: Bacteria > Verrucomicrobiota > Kiritimatiellia > SLAD01 > SLAD01 > SLAD01. The sequence goes on along the minus strand of SKLK01000157.1, from coordinate 1,495 downwards.
AAGGATGCGCACGATGAACCAACGCGACGAACCGATGCCGACGCGGCTGGAGGGGACGGGTGTGGAACCGGTGGTGCGCCGGTACCAATTACTGGGTCGCCTCTGGCGACCGGAGCGGGACACCGGAACAAAGGATCCCATGGCGCTGCGCTCGCGGCTGCTGGTGCTGCTGCCACTGATATCCATCGCGGTCAACATCATCTACGCGGCGGCCGCGGCCGGTGTTGCCGAATATGCGGCCCTGACCGTTTCGCTTACGACCTTGGCGGTGCTGGCCGTGGTCTTGAGAAGCGCCTGGCGTCGTGGCTGGACCCGTGCCGCAGCACTGCTTTACCTGCTGGCCAATGTGTTCAGCCTCTCGCTGTTTATCCTGATCAACCGGGAAATCCATTCGGCGATCACGGCCTGGATACCCTTTATCCCAATGCTGGCGATGATCTTGCTGGACCGGCGTGACGGGATATGGATTACGGTGGCGGGCATTGTGATCCTTTCGGCCACGGCGCTATTTGTCACCTACCACTATCATGACACGTCATTTGCCGACGCCCTGCGCCAGACCCTGCCCACCCTACTGGCCTTCACATTGGTCTCGTTGGCGACGCTGGGCGTGATCCTCGTATACGTCTACATGCGGGATCTGACGCAGGAACAGCAGCTACGGGAACGGCAAGCCAAGGAGGCCTTGCTGCGCATCCTGTGTCACGATGTATCAAATAACTTGTCGGTGATCCGGATGAGCGCCTTGAGCGCGCCGCTGGAGGAACCGCAGGATGGCAAGACGCCGCCGATGCACACGATTCGGCAGGCGACGGAAAGCACCATTGAAATGGTGAACACCGTTCGGTCCATGGCGGCGCTGGAGGCCGGCAAGCTGGCGGTGCGGCTGGTGCCGGTGGACGTTAACGGGCTGTTGCGGCATTTGATCGAACTGTTTCAGCCCCGGGCCCGCCAAAAGCAGATCGATCTGGCCCTGATCCCGGCCGACCCGCCGGTGCATGTGTTGGCCGAACCCGTCTATCTTGAACAAACGGTGTTGGCCAACTTACTCAGCAACGCGATCAAATTTACGCCGCGCGGCAAACAGGTACGGGTGGCAATTACCAGCGATGATGAGCAGGTGTGGATCCACGTGCGCGATCAAGGGATCGGCATTCCGGCGGATCAGCAGGAACACCTGTTCGATCCCGGCAAACATACCAGCCGGGAAGGGACGGAGGGCGAACCCGGCACTGGATTTGGCCTGCCTTTGGTGCGTCAATTCATGCTCCATTTCGGCGGCGACATACAGTTTACGTCCCGCGCCAACGGAAACGAATCCGGCACCACCTTCACGATACAACTGAAGCGGGCGGAACCGACAGAAACCCGATCCGCCGAGACCACAAGCGGTCCTTAACATCGAAACGATGCTTGGAGTGACTGTTCAGGCAAATTGAGTGGCCACCGTTCAATCTAAAACTGGCCGCCGAAACCAATGAAGACGCCTTGGCGC
>SKLK01000167.1 GCA_007123265.1 Kiritimatiellia bacterium | reverse complement strand
ATGGCGCAAGCAGTGGACAAGGTCAAGTTTCGGAGACGCTTCGAAAAGCGAAAAAGAGGCAAGACGCACAAGAAGGGGTGAAGTCCCGGCTCATGTTAATTCTCATTTCTGTATCGGATTAACCTGGATTAGAGTTGCTCCCCTCTTTTTCTTACCGGCCATGTTTCCGCAGCCAGAGGTAAAGGCGAAAGATTAAGGAAAAAGACAAGGGGGAACTCAGGGAAACCGACGTCCTTGCCGGCACCCTGGACCCTGCGGCACGTCGCAAGCGACGGCCCTACAGCCCAGTTAGAAAGGCGTGGAGTGGCTTATTCCTCGTCGCGGCGGGGTGCCGCAGGAACTTCGATTTCAGCCGGAGTCGCAAGCGGCGCCTCCATTTCGATCGTCGGCATCTCCACCTCGATCGCGGGTGCTTCATCAATGGCCGGCGGCAGAGGTTCACCGGCCCGCAATGGCATGCCCTCCCCCGTCACCGGTCCGGTGGGTGTCGGGGCGCCCGCATCAAAGCCGGTTTCCGTCGCTGCGGGTGACGCCTGCTGTGGCGGCATCGGCGTCGCGGCTGGCTGCGGCTGGGCCGTAGGCTGCGCGGTAGGCCGCATGTGGGCGTCCATCAGTGTGCGATCATGGTCACGCGCATAAATAATGGCCAGAAAGACGGTGTTCACCATGAAAATGACAGCCAGAATCACTGTTCCCTTGGTCAACACATTGCCGGCACGGGAACCGAATAGCGAATCCGTTGCGCCACCACCAAAGGCCAGGCCCAGACCGCCGCCCTTGGCCTTTTGGACCAGAATAATGGCGATCAAGAGAACACTCGTGATCACTTCTATTGCAATTAAAATGGCTCGCAAAATCATCATGGCTCAACCCTCATTTCCACCTTACATCGCGGCTTTAACGATATCAACAAAAGACCGGGCGTCCAGCGCCGCCCCCCCGATTAAACCGCCATCGATATCCGGCTGGCTCATCAATTCGGGCGCATTACCGGGCTTCATGCTGCCCCCATACTGAATCCGCACGGTTTGCGATAACGACTCATCCGCCAGGGACGCGATGATGGTGCGAATAAAGGCATGCACTTCCTGCGCTTGTTCCGGCGTCGCAGTGCGTCCCGTGCCAATCGCCCAAACGGGCTCATAAGCAATCACGACATCCGCCCACTCACGCGCCGACAAACCGGCGAGGCTGCCGCGCAACTGCGTTTCAACGACCTGCTCCGTTCGACCGGCATCCCGGTCCTCGAGCAATTCGCCGACACAAACGATCGGACGCAGATTGGCGGCTAACGCCGCCTTGACTTTGCGATTCACGATCTCATCCGTCTCCTGAAAGTACTCGCGACGCTCGCTGTGACCCAAAATAACATAATGACAGAACAGTTCCCGCAACATGCCAGCGGCTACCTCACCGGTGTACGCACCGGAAGCTTCCCAATGCATATTCTGCGCGCCCAAATCCAGATGTGTTCCGGTAATCGCATCACTGACCGCCTTCAATGCCGTAAACGGCGGACAAAAGATGACATCCACTCCGCTGCAGTCGGCTAAGTCGCGTTTTACGTCCTCGACCAAGCTCACGGCCTCGGCGACCGTCTTGTTCATCTTCCAGTTTCCAGCTACAATCGGCTTTCTCATGCTCGCCCTGCTCCTGTGTTCTTCTATTTGTCCGTCAGCGCTAAAACGCCGGGCAATTGCTTGCCCTCCAAAAACTCCAAACTGGCGCCGCCACCCGTGCTAATATGGGTCATCTGATCGGCCAGCCCCGACTGATTCACGGCGCTGACGCTGTCGCCCCCACCGATGATACTGACGCAATCCGCCGCAGCCACGGCTTTTGCGACGGCCAATGTGCCTTCCGCAAAAGGCTGCATCTCAAAACAGCCCATAGGACCATTCCAAACGACGGTCTTGGCTCCGGCGATTTCCGCAGCATACTGCCGGATGGTTTCCGGTCCAATATCCAACGCCATCCAGCTATCTTTGATGCCATTTGCATCAACCACGTCGGTCTGGGCCTCAGCGCTGAACGCATCGGCAATCACATGATCCACCGGTAGCAGGAATTTGATGCCTGCCGCCTGTGCTTGAGCAATAATATCCTTCGCCAGATCAATCTTATCCGCCTCAACCAACGAATTACCGATCGGCATACCTTTGGCGGCGAAAAAGGTGTAGGTCATCCCGCCACCAATCAGCAAGGCATCCACCTTGCCCAGTAGATTGGTAATCACGTCGATTTTACCGCTGATCTTGGCACCGCCGAGAATCGCGACAAACGGGCGTTCGGGATTGGCCAGGGCGTTGCCGAGATAGGCAATCTCCTTCTCCAGCAGGAATCCGGCCGCGTTCTGTTCAAAGCATTGCGTGATCACCGCCGTTGACGCGTGGGCGCGATGAGCCGTACCAAAGGCGTCATTGACATATACATCGCCATACGATGCCAACGCGGCAGCGAAGGCTTTCTGCTTTTGCTTCATGTCCGCTTTCGCAGCGGCTTTGTCTTCGTCGGAAGCATCCTCCGCCAGCTTGGGCTTGCCCTCTTCTTCGGCGTAATAGCGCACATTCTCAAGCAAGAGAATCGATCCCGGCGCCAGTGCATCGATTTGGCCCTGCACATCATCCCCAATGCAATCCTTGGCAAAGGCCACAGGGGCCTGCGTCAGGGTGGCCAAGTGCGCGGCGACCGGCTGCAAAGAAAAAGCCGGATCCGGCTTACCTTTTGGACGCCCCAAATGACTCATCAGAATGACCGCTTGTGCGCCTTGTTCCAAGGCGTATTCAATGGTCGGCAGCGCTTTGGTGATACGGGTATCGTCCGTCACGCGGTCGCCGTCCAGCGGGACATTAAAGTCGACCCGCATCAGCACCTTTTTCCCTTTCAGGTCCAAATCACGAATGGTCAGTTTCTGCATCGTTACTGTTCTTTCTTTTCGCGGTTGCGAAGTTTCTTAAAAGCCAACCGGGGCCGACCGCCACATCGCCAGCGATGCGACGGCCGTCCCGGTCTATAATCCATGGAGCACGGCACGCCCGCGTCAGCGGGGGTGCACGGGCTTAGCCCGCATCGACGGCGGCCATGTGCGACACCAGGTCGAGCAACTTGTTCGAGTAGCCCCACTCGTTGTCGTACCAGGACACCAACTTGACGAAATTATCATTCAGGGCAATGCCGGCACCGGCATCAAAGACCGAGGTGCACTCCTCACCGATGAAATCGGATGAGACCACCATATCTTCCGTGTACTTCAAAATACCCTTCAACGGACCTTCGGACGCGGCCTTCATTTCCGCCTTGATTTCGTCATAGGTCGCCGGCTTTTCGAGACGGCAGGTCAAATCAACCACAGACACGTTGATGGTCGGGATCCGGAAGGCCATACCCGTCAGCTTGCCGTTCAACGCCGGAATCACCTTGCCCACCGCCTTGGCGGCACCGGTGCTGGACGGAATGATATTGTGCGCAGCCGCGCGCCCGCCGCGCCAATCCTTTTTGGACGGCCCATCGACGGTCTTCTGGGTGGCGGTCATGGCGTGCACGGTGGTCATCAAGCCTTCGACAATCCCCCACTTGTCATGCACGACCTTCGCCAGCGGCGCCAGACAGTTCGTGGTGCAGGAGGCATTCGAGACCACGGCCATGTCGGACGAGTACTGGTCCTGATTCACACCCATCACAAACATCGGCGCATCCGCGGACGGCGCCGAAATGACGACCTTCTTGGCGCCATTCTTGAGGTGCGCGCCGGCCTTCTCGGTCGTCGTGAAGACGCCCGTCGATTCCACCACATAATCGGCGCCACACGAGGCCCAATCGATATTGGCGGGATCCATTTCACCGAACACCTTAACGACCTGCCCATTCACCACCAACTGGCCATCGGCGATCTCGACCGTGCCCTTGAACGTGCCATGCACGGTGTCGTATTTCAGCATGTACACCATGTAATCCAGATCAATGAACGGATCGTTGATACCGGTGACCTGAATGTTCGCGTTTTCTGCGGCGGCCCGGAAGACCAGACGCCCAATTCGTCCAAAACCGTTAATTCCTACCTTGACTGACATTTGATATACCTCTCCTTCGCTATTATTTGCCGGATTCTTGCGATCGCTGCTGCGCGAGCCATGCCGGCCCGAGCGCTTGCGGTGCTCCTGCATGCAGCACCGTGAGCGTGTACACTACACAAGGCCCTGCAAACGGTCAACCGATGATTTTCGAGGCGCATCGCTGATAATGATGCGGCGACCGAGTGAGGCAAGATTCAGCCATTCGCGTTTTGGCTTCTGGTTAGATTTCGCGGCTCGCGAGGACGCTCGCCCTCCCGTGTTTTGGGATGCATTGGGGAGGGCGAGACTCTGTCGAGCCGTGACGCTGGAAGGAATTCGGCTCACCGAGCGAGCCGGGGAGGCCAT
>SKLK01000098.1 GCA_007123265.1 Kiritimatiellia bacterium | reverse complement strand
ATACACCCGCCTTGCCCGTCAACCGTCCATAGGTCGCCGCCATGAAGCCCGCCCCCTGTTCGTGCCGGGTCAGAACCAGTTTGATCGAGGACCGCGACAAGGAATCCAGGAAATCCAGATTTTCCTCGCCGGGGACGCCGAAGACATATTCCACGCCCTCATTTTCAAGGCATTTAACAAGTAGATCGGATGCTTTCATAACTTCACACCGCCCCGTATGCGCACATAGCTTCTGCTACGCGCACGAAGCCCCCGATGTTTGCACCTTTGACGTAATTGATCGTGTCGCCGTCCTTCCCGTGCTCCGCACATTGCGCATGAATGTTCTTCATGATTGTTTGCAGTTTCTCGTCCACTTCATCTGCGCTCCAGGAAAGGCGCAACGCGTTCTGGCTCTGTTCCAGGCCGGAGACTGCGACGCCGCCGGCATTGGCCGCCTTGCCGGGCGCGTACAGTATGCCGGCTTCCAGAAAGGCGTGCACGCCGTCCAGCGCGGTGGGCATGTTGGCGCCTTCGCAGACGGCGGTGACCTGGTTCTTCAGCAGCGCTTTGGTGTCCTCGCCGCTGATCTCGTTTTGCGTGGCGCAGGGCATCGCGATGTCGCACGGCACGTGCCACGGTCGCTTCCCGTCGTGATATTCGACATCCTTGAATTGGTCGGCGGTTTCGCTGATGCGTCCGCGCCTTTTCTCTTTAAGGTCGCGAACAAATGTCCACTGCTCTTCCGTCAGACCCTTCGGCGCGTGAATGAACCCGGACGAATCGGAGAGGGTCACAACATGGGCGCCGAATTCCTGCAGCTTTTGCGCGGCATAAAGCGCGACATTGCCGGAACCGGACACGGCCACCTTCTTCCCCTTCAAGGCTTCGCCGCGCGCTTCCAGCATGTGCCGGCAGAAATAGACGCAGCCATAGCCCGTCGCTTCCGTCCGCACATGGCTGCCGCCGAACGACAGCCCCTTGCCGGTGAGAATCCCCGTGACGCGATTTTCCAGTCGCTTGTACTGACCGAACAGGTAACCGATCTCGCGCGCGCCCACGCCGATATCGCCGGCCGGCACGTCGGTATCCTCGCCGATATGACGGTGTAACTCGATCATCAGGGAATGACAGAACCGCATGACTTCATGATCGCTCTTGCCTTTCGGGTTGAAGTTTGACCCGCCTTTCGCGCCGCCCATCGGCAAACCGGTCAGACTGTTCTTGAAGACCTGTTCGAAGCCGAGAAATTTCAGCACGCTCAAGGTAACGGAAGGGTGAAAGCGCAGTCCGCCTTTGTAGGGGCCAATGGCGTTGTTGAACTGGACCCGCCAGGCGCGGTTGGCCCGAAACCGGCCTTGGTCATCTTCCCAAGTGACGCGAAACATGACCACCCGATCAGGTTCAGTCATACGCTCGAGGATCTCTTCCTGCTGATACCGCTCATTATCAAGCACAATCGGCATCAGCGACTCAACCACTTCCTGAACAGCTTGGTGAAACTCCGGTTCGCCTGGATTCCGCTTGATCAGTCCCTTCATGAAATGATCAACGGCATCGCGTGTGGGCTTCTTGTCACTCGTCATAGGGCGGTCCTCCTCTTACTACTTTGTATGCGGCAGCGGCTTAGGGCGTTGGTACAACCCGATGGAATTGCACCGCATCACTTCCAATGGGTGAAATGGTGTACTCGAATATACCAGGCTCAATGTCATTCCGAATGCCGGACGCAGTGTACCACTCGTCGGTGAGATCGATTGTGCTTTGCAGGCTATGCGCAGATGACACAAAGGGCGATTGGATGGTTAGCGTGGCGCTGTCGTTTTTGATCCCCACGCTCTGAACCCTTGCCCCAGCCTCTTCAAATGAGCCTAGGTTAGGTACGCTGGCAAACCACTGTGTGGTAGGGACGTCATCCAGCGTAAAAGGCTGCAAGGACAGGTCGGTGTCGGCTGGTGCGGGCACGAAATCCGACGTGCTCGGCCAGATCCCGGCGGATACGGCCACGCCGGTGCGCCCGATATTCGCTTGCGTTCCGTATTTCATGCCGGTGATGATAGACGACGCACTGCCGAAATTGTTGTCCTTGTACAGCCAAACATCACTGTCCGAGGAATCTAATCCGGTTAGCACAAACACTTTCGACTCGCCCGGCTCAAAGACCGTTCCCGCCGGAATGCATGTCGAATAATTGAAGCGATAGCAAAAGGGTAGCGCCGTCGAGTTGGTAAAGGTCGTATCTCCCGTGTACGTAACCTCTACTTCTTCAGTAGGCGGGAGCACCTCGGTAATGCGTAACAGCCCTTCGCTGGCGCCGCTTATCGCTGCGCCGACCTGCAAAAGAGTCAGGGCGCCTCCGAAAACACCCATCGCACGGAAGCCCTTCACGAGAATTCCCGATCCAGTTCGGTTTGCGCAATGTGATTGGAGTAGTTGCTGATCGTCTTAAGCGCGGCCAGTGCGATCAGATCGAGCAGATGCGCCTTTTTGTAGCCGGCCTCGAAGAAGGCGTTTTGGGCGGCCTCATCAATCCAGCCGCGCTTTTCGACCAGAAGCCGCGCGGTACGACTCAATGCGGCCAGTTTCGCGTCGTCGGGATCGCGTCCCTCCTGAAGGGCCTGCACGACATCGGCGGGAACCTCTTTCATTCCGGCCACCTTGGCATGGGCCGAGACGCAATAGTCGCATCCATTTTCCTTGCTGATTGCCAGAATGGCCACCTGCTGTTCCTGCGGGGTGAATCTGGACTTTTCTTCCGCCAGTCCATTGATTGTCGCATAGGCCGATACAGCCAAAGGCGATTCCGCGAGCACGCCGATGACGTTCGGAATAAAACCGAAGGCCTGCTCCACCTGTTCCAATACGGGTTTCGATGCGTCCGGGGCGGTATCCTTCGTGTGGACGGTATATGTGTTAGCGGCATCCGTGCTCATGTCTTCTCCCTTTATGCTCAGTGTTCTTGTTGACTCGAATGGTTCTTCTGAAACCTAACCCAACATGTCCAACGGTCTACCCGTCCGACGCGCGGAACGATCCCCGGATAGCGCGACCACCAGGGCGACACGTTCCGTGCAAGGTTTGTCGTGCCCGCGTCAAAAGCGTTAGGAACAGGTTCTGTAGAGAATAAGAGGCTTTTGCAGGCGGAATATTCCAGGTATTTTTGTATGAAAGTTGGCCGCAGGGTGCGAAGCCGGCCGCCATGAAACCGTGCATGGGCTTGATAGGCGTACCGAACCGCATTCTCCTCGTCACATTTTCCGCCCGTCGTGACATCCCTTTTTTGAACTTGCCGCAGGGATCACACTTCGATAAGTGTGATCCTATGAGCGTAATACTTCAACCGACGCTATGGCGAACCTGTAGAGCATTGGCAAATCACCAACGCCTGCACTTAATGCAGGTGCTGTGCACAAAAGGGGAAAAGACGGTGTCGCAGATTGCCGACGAAGTCGGGTCGCCGCTCAGTGCTGTAAGTGTAAACCTGCGTGTGTTAAATGCTCGCGGACTGCTCAAAGTCAGGCGACGAGGGCGATATGTCTACTATCATATAGGTGCGGATGCTTCCGTCCCGGGTGCCTCCGAATTATTGCGCGCCGTAAGGACTGTGCTGAATTCCCGCCAGGACGGTATCACCTTCTCCTTCAAAGCATTGACCGGGCTGACTCATTATCGGCGACACACGATTCTTTATGTATTACATCAACGAGCCCATTCTTTCGTAGAGCTCATTCATGACGCCAGAATTCCTGCTCCGGCACTGAAACGGCACTTGCGCAAGTTGCGCGACAGGGACTTAATCGAATTCAAGGATGGAGCTTATCAGTTGGCCAAAACCAGAGACCCTCTTCGAAACGCTTTGCTAAAACTCGCATCATTCCCTCCCTGAGCAAGATCACACTTATCGAAGTGTGATCCCGGCGTTTATGGTGCATGAAGCACTATTTGGCAGAGAGCGGGGAGCGACTTCGTTATGGTAACGGTGAGCGGATCCAGGCCACCCAAGACACCGATGCTTTGCCTGTGTCAGCGGAATCGCTCATGATCGCGATATACGCTTTTCTGCGGGGACTTTGATAATCATCCGGAAGATCTACAGATTCCTCGCGAACCCTCTCGCCCGCAAACGTCAACGTTACTGCGAAGAGCAGATCAGTCTCGTGGCCCTCACACCTCCTATGCCCCTGGACGGGACGGAATTCGGCACAGCCCCTGGGCGGGGAGGTCCAGTGCAGCGTTGAATTTGCTGGACGCATTTTGAAGCGCGATCAGCCCGGTCAACTCCACCAACGCATCATCATCGTAATGCCGACGCAGGCGATCGAAGAGGGCGTCGCCCACCGCCCGGTCGCTGAAAGTCATGACTTCGGCATATGCCAGCGCCGCCTTTTCCGATTCCGTGAAAGCGTCGCTCTCCTCAAACCGGTCCAGTTCCTCGATCCTATTTTCTTCTGCACCTT
>SKLK01000180.1 GCA_007123265.1 Kiritimatiellia bacterium | reverse complement strand
GGGCGCACCCGCGCCGCGCATTTCGGGCCGGAAGTGAAGCGACGCATCATCCTCGGGACCTATGTGTTGAGTAGCGGATACTACGATGCCTATTACCTGCGCGCCCAAAAAGTCCGCACCCTGATCCGGCGCGATTTCGAGGCCGCCTTTGCCCAATGCGACGCCTTGCTGACGCCTGTGGCGCCCACGACCGCCTACCGCATCGGCGAGCGGATCGATGATCCCATCCAAATGTATCTGGGCGACATCTTCACCGTTACCGCGAACCTGGCCGGGATCTGCGGGTTGTCCGTGCCGTGCGGGTTTACCGGCGCGGGCCTGCCGGTGGGCTTGCAAATTCTTGGTCCGTCCATGGGTGAGTCCGCCGTCTTGCGCGTGGGCCATGCCTATGAGCAGGCCACCGAGTGGCATCGTCGGCAACCGCCCATTGTACGCAAAGGGGAAGCCTCATGAGCGGGGATTACATTGCCAGTATCGGACTCGAAACCCATGTCCAGTTAAAGACCCGCTCCAAGATTTGGTGTGGATGCGCGAATGCGTTTGGTAGCCCGCCGAACACCGATGTCTGTCCCGTTTGCCTCGGATATCCCGGCACCATGCCGGTGCTCAATCGTGAAGCGGTCAGGCTGACGGTGATGACGGGATTGATGTTGGGTTGCACGATTAATCGGTATAGCAAGTTTGATCGGAAAAGCTATTTCTACCCGGATATGCCAAAGAACTATCAGATTTCACAATACGATCGCCCCCTGTGCCTGGGCGGCGCCGTGGAGATCGAAGTGAATGGCGCGCGCAAGACCATCCGCATCAACCGTATCCATCTGGAAGAGGATGTCGCCAAGAACAACCATTTCGAAACCGCCAGTGGCGTGGATTTCAACCGGGCCGGCACCCCGCTGATGGAGATTGTGTCCGAGCCGGATATCGCATCTGCGGACGAGGCCTTTGCCTATCTCCAGGCCCTGAAGCAAATGCTGGTGTATGGCGGGATCAGCGACGGCAACCTGGAACAAGGCAATATCCGCTGCGACATCAACTGCAGTGTGCGCCCGCGCGATCAGGAGGCGCTTGGGACCAAAACCGAGATCAAAAACATGAACACCTTTCGGGGCGTTCATCGATCCCTCAACTACGAAATCAAGCGACAAATCGATGTCGTTTCCGCGCAGGGCGTCATTCGCCAGGAAACCCGGCGCTGGGATGACGATCACGGGGTGACCCGGGCCATGCGCTCCAAGGAGTACGCCCACGATTACCGCTACTTCCCCGAGCCCGACCTTATGCCCGTGGTGCTGGATGAAGCGGATATCGCGCGCTGGAAAGAGTCCCTGCCGGAAATGCCGGCCGCCCGCCGGGAACGGTTCGTCCAGGACTACGGCTTGCCGGACTATGACGCGGGCGTGTTGGTGGCCGACAAGGCGGTCGCCGACTATTTCGAGGCCGTGGCCCAGGCCGCAGACAATCCCAAAGCCGCTTCGAATTGGATGATGACCGAAATGCTGCGCTGGCTTTCAGACCAGGATGTTACCATTGAGTCGGTCCCGATTCAGCCGGCGCAGTTGGCGGCGCTGATTCGCTTGGTCGACGAGAAGGTTGTCAACATGCCCGGTGCCAAGATCGTATTTGCCGAATTGGCTGAAAAAGGCGGGGACCCGCGCGCAATTGTAGAGGCCAAAGGCCTGGCGCAAGTCAGTGACAGCGGCGCATTGGACGCATGGGTGGAAGCGGCGATTGCCGAAAATCCGAAATCCGTAGCCGACTATCAGGGGGGCAAGAAGGCCGCCCTGCAATTCCTCATGGGACAAGTCATGCGGGCGAGCAAGGGCAAGGCCAATCCGCCGATGGTGATGGACGCCCTGCGCAAGCGATTGGACCCCTGACCATGACCGCGCCAGCTAGCCCGCCCCCCGCGCCCCGGCTCTACACCGAGTGGGCCGAGTGGTGGCCGCTGTTGTCGGCACCGGAAATGTATGAGGAAGATGCTGCCGCGTATGCCGCGATCCTGCAGCAGGTTGGGACGCCTCCGGTGCGCACGTGTTTGGAGTTGGGTTGTGGGGGCGGAAACAATGCCTCCTTTTTGTCCGCTCACTTTGAAATGACGCTGACCGACGGGTCCGCTGAAATGCTGGCTGTCAGTCGTCGCTTGAATCCAAGTTGTCCGCATGTGCAGGGGGACATGCGGACCCTGCGGTTGGACCAAACATTTGATGCCGTTTTTGTGCATGACGCGATCGCCTACATGACCAACTACGATGACCTGTTGGCTGCGCTCTCCACCGCCTTTGTTCATTGTCGGTCCGGCGGGGTGGCCCTATTTGTGCCGGATTACACGCGTGAGACCTTTCGCAGCTCCACGTCCCATGGTGGGCACGACGGGCCTGACCGGTCGCTGCGCTATCTGCAATGGGACCGTGACCCGGACCCGCAGGATAGCCAGTACACCGTGGATTTCGCGCTCATGCTGCAAGACACGGGCCAGCCGTTACAGATCTTGTACGACCAGCATCACTGCGGCTTATTTAGTGTGGCGGAGTGGTACGCCGCGTTGCGGCAAACCGGATTTGAACCCGACTCCATGACGCTTGAAACCGAAGAGCTCGAGGCGGGATCGTATCGTGTATTTACTGGGCGCAAACCGTAATTGGACGTCCTCACACCTCATAGACTATACCGCCGCCCTTGCTCGGATACCCTCAGCCGTCCGACTTCGTTCGTATATACGACAGCGCATTTTCTTGCGCTGCGGCGGGACGCCTCACCCCACCACGCGCAGGGAGGGCAAATCCTCCGGATGCGCTCGACGACAAACGGGTATTGGGCTGTGGCCATGAACGAACGGCTGAAAGCCCGGCAATCGCACTTGACACCGGGTGGCGATATTGTGAATATTTAGAAAATTCTAAATGGTGCAAGATGTGAAGTTATCAGCGGCTTGTATGGAGATGATTGAGGCGGGGGGGCGAACGGTTCAGTCCTTTGGATTGAATCGCTTGCTGGGCCAAATCTATACCCTGCTGTATTTGCATCCGCAGCCGATGAGTTTAGACGATATCGTCGCGGCCTTGTCGGTGAGCAAGGCCAGTGTCAGCATCGCCTGCCGTCAACTAGCCGCTTGGGGGGCTGTGAAGCAGGTGTGGCAGCGGGGTGACCGCAAGGATTACTACCGGGCCGAAACCGATTTCAAAGCCATCATCAACAACGGTGTGCTCGATTCCGTCCGCAAAAAACTCGACTCAGCCGAACGTCAAATCGAGCGCAGCCTCGCCTTGCTGGCCAATGACGCGGTGGATGAGGAGCAGCGTGCCTTCGTCAAAGCGCGTCTGAAAAAAGCCGATAAAGCCCGGTCCCAGATTGCCCGCCTAATCGACAATCCGCTGGTCCGGCGTATGCTCTGATTGGGCCGACCAACAAAAAATGACTGCCATCAGTCATGTCAAACTGAGCCGTAGATTCCCGACCGGGAATTGACCGGGACGAAGTCTGGAGAATCGTTGGTTCGTTCTTCGTGCTTTGTTCTTCGTTGTTTTGAAATAGAGGTTTTGTGGTGACCATCAAGCGCTTTGAAGATATTGAATCTTGGCAGGTCGCCAGGGAGTTGTGCCAAGGCGTTGATGTCGTAATTTCTCGGGAGGCCTTTGCAAAGCAGTATGCGCTAAGAGATCAGATCGATCGCGCTTCTGGCTCGTCAATGGACAACATTGGCGCAGCCCCGTAGGCGTGATGTTTAGTGTCTATGCAATCCAAAGCCAGCGCACCAACCGCATATATGTTGGACAAACAGATTGTATTGAACGTCGATTGGGGCAGCACAACCAGGGGCAGTGCCAAAGCACAAAAACCGAACAGCCATGGATTCTCGTGGCCGTAGAAACATTGGAGAAGCGTTCAGAAGCGAGGTGGCGCGAACGACAGCTTAAACAATCAAGAGGGCGAAGGCTGCGCTGGCTGAAAGAGCATGGAATATAATACGCTCTGCTTCGCTACGCGCCGGAGGGCGGAGGGCTTTGACGGTGGATCAAATGCAGAATTTATTCTGCTTTTTGGGCTACGCACAGCGGTCGTGCACAGAAGTAAAGAGTCAGTTATATCGAGCCAATGACCGCGCCTTGATAACAAAGGCAAAATTCAATCATCTGTATGAGCTAGCCGACAAGACACATCGCGAAATCGGTGCATTTATCAAATATCTTAAGAGTAAGAGATAAAACGAAGCACGCAGCACGAAGCACAAAAACAAAACAATGAAACCACAACCAACTGTATATGTGGGCATGAGCGCCGACCTCGTGCATCCGGGGCATCTGAACATCCTGAAAACGGCCAGCGAGCTGGGCCGCGTTGTGGTCGGCGTGCTCACCGACGCCGCCATCGCTAGTTACAAGCGATTGCCTCATATGTCATTTGATCAACGCTGCCAAGTCGTGGCCGCGCTTAAGGGTGTGGATGAAGTCATGCCGCAAGAAACGCTCGATTACGTTCCAAATTTGCGGCAGGTGCGACCCGATTTCGTTGTGCACGGTGATGACTGGAAAGAAGGCGTACAGCAACAGACGCGGCAACGGGTGATTGATGCGTTAGCGGAATGGGGCGGGCAATTAATCGAACCCGCCTATACGCCAGGAATTTCATCTACCATGTTGAACAAGGCATTACGAGAAATTGGGGTGACTCCAGATGTCCGCCGAGCGCGATTGAGGCGGCTGTTGCTCGCTAGACCGCTTCTCCGAATCATGGAAGTACACAGCGGTTTGAGCGGCTTGATTGTCGAAACCACACAAGAGCAACGGGGCGAGCAGGTGGTCGAATTCGACGGGATGTGGTTGAGCAGCCTCACCGACTCGACCACCAAGGGGAAACCCGATATCGAATGCGTCGACCTTACCTCCCGGCTGCATTCTGTGAATGATGTGTTGGAGGTGACCACCAAACCCTTGATCTACGACGGTGATAGTGGTGGGCAACCCGAGCATTTCGCCTACATGGTAAAGACGTTGGAGCGCCTTGGCCTATCCGCTGTTATTATCGAGGATAAGACCGGGTTGAAGCAGAATTCCTTGTTGGCAACGGGCAATGTGCAAGCCCAAGACAGCATGGCTGGGATGACGGAACGGATTCAAGCCGGCAAACGTGCGCAAATCTCGGATGACTTTATGGTGATTGCTCGTTGTGAAAGTCTCATCACCGGGGCTGGTCTCGATGATGCCTTGCGCCGGGCCGATGCCTACCAGGCCGCGGGGGCCGATGCCATCATGATTCATAGCAAAGCGCCTGATATGGGTGAAATCGCAGCATTTTGTCAGCAGTTTAGGGCACGCGAGGCATCGCCCATTCCGCTGGTTGTCGTTCCCAGCACGTATCCTGCGGCTACCGAAGACGAGTTGATGGCGCTCGGTGTAAATGTGGTGATTTATGCCAATCATCTGCTTCGGAGTGCTTATCCCGCGATGCGGAAGACCGCTCAAACGATATTGAAATCTGGTCGCGCCTTGGAAGCAGAGGAGCATTGTCTGCCGATTCAGTCGATTCTTTCCCTGATCTAACAATGATCGAACCCGAAAAATATTGCGACTTTCTTCAGGCGGCAGGCATACCCTTTGCCGTGGGTGTACCCGATTCACTGCTTGCCCCGTTTTGCGCGTGCGTCGCTGATCGATACGGCGAGCGGCATCATCGGATCGTCGCCAACGAGGGGGCCGCTATTGCCATGGCGACCGGCTATTACTTGGCCAGCCGGCAGCCCGCACTGGTCTATTTGCAGAACTCAGGACAGGGCAACACGGTCAATCCATTGACCTCGTTGGCCGACCCGGAGGTTTATGGCATTCCCATGCTGATGTTGGTCGGTTGGCGGGCGGCCCCCGGATGTGCGGACGAGCCTCAGCATGTAAAGCAGGGCCGTATTACATCGCAACTGTTTGATGTCTTGGAAATACCCCATGCGGTCCTGCCGGACGATAGCGATGATGCCTGTGCAATCACTCAGCAATTAATCGAGGAAAGCATCCAAAACGCGCGACCGGTCGCCTTGTTGGTTCGGCCCAAGACATTTGCAGGCTATGCTTCGGTTGCCGATCGCCAGCGGGCTAACCAACATGAAATCGGTCGGGAGGAGGCGATTGAGGCCCTCATGCGCGCCGTCCCGAAACATGCGGTGATGGTATCCACCACGGGCCATATTTCCCGCGAGTTGTTCGAGTTGCGCGAACAATACGGAGCATCCCATCAGCAGGACTTTTACACGGTGGGCGGTATGGGGCATGCCTCCCAAATCGCGTTGGGGATGGCGATTGCTCAGCCACAGCGCCCTGTAATCTGCATCGATGGAGATGGCGCCTGGCTGATGCACATGGGCAGTGTCCCCATCATTGGCCAGAGCCCTGAGGTCGATCATTTTCGGCATGTGGTGCTAAACAATGGTGTACATGGATCGGTGGGGGGACAACCCACTGTGGCGTTGGACTTGGATTTGCCCGCTTTGGCCAAGGCCAGTGGCTATCGGTACGCCGAACGGGTCGCGCTCCGCTCCGACTTGGAAGGTGCAATTGACACCTGGCTGCAGGCCCCGGGGGCGGCGTTATTGGAAATCCGTGTGCGATCCGATTTTCGCGCTGATCTGGGGCGCCCCAGCTCGACGCCAAAAGAAAACAAACGTGCCCTAATGACGTATTTGGCTCAGAACTGAAATGGAACAGAGCATCCACAGAGGCTTGACTGGAAGCGACACGTTCCTGCGCCAATGGTTTGGCGATGTGCCTATGAACGAGCGGATGCTCGTAACCGGTCAAGCATCATATGCCGCGAGCGGGGCCAAGGCCGGCTTGTCGCAATGGTTCAACCATGAAAGCATTCATTGGTCTGGGTTTCCCGTCAATCCGCAACGTGAAGAGGTTGTAAAGGGACTTGAACGCTATCGCGCCCGCTCGATACGACGACTCGTAGCTGTAGGTGGAGGGAGCGTCATTGACATGGCGAAGCTCTTCAATCATTTCAGAAAGAAAACAGCCAAATCGAACGCTATTCCGCCCTTGCTGGCTATTCCAACCACATCGGGCAGTGGCAGCGAGGCCACGCATTTTGCCGTCTGCTATCAGGGGCCCGTCAAGACGTCCATTGCCGACCCGTCCTTGCGGCCGGATTCGGCCCTGCTGATCCCCGAATGGACGTACAGCATGACGCCCTATCAGACGGCCTGCAGCGGTATCGATGCATTGGCGCAAGGGATCGAGTCGCATTGGGCGAAGGGCGCTACGGCTGCATCACGGCAGCACTCAGCACGGGCGATCACCCTGGCGCTGGCGCATCTCGAGGAGGCGGTCCTGACGCCAAGTCCTGTCCATCGAGCAGGTATGCAAGAAGCGGCTTATGCGGCTGGATGCGCCATTGATACGGCCAAGACCACGGCGGCTCATGCCTACTCGTATGCCTTAACCATGCAGTTCGGGCTACCCCACGGCCATGCCGTAGCATTGCTTTTGCCGTTTTTTATAGATGCCCACCAGCGGGTCGGCATCCAGGTCCCCGGCGTCGAAGGTCATGAGATTCGCCAACTGATTCAGCGAATCGGCCTGAAATCAACAGTGCCTGCTCCGGCCAATGATGTGTTCACTCTGCTGCGCGAGCAGGTCAATCAAGAGCGACTCGCCAATAATCCCGTTCCGGTCGCCGATGCATGGCTTGTCGAAATCGCCGATACTCTCACTCAGTAAACCTCCTTTAAGGAATCAATGGTCATGTCTAACTTAAGTCAAAAAACAGCTTCTGAAACCAGCTTTTCGGCGGATACGGTGACAGTGATTGAAGCCCCCAAGGGGCTCGTGCCTTTGAATTTAAGGGAGCTGTGGAAATTTCGCGAACTCCTCTATTTTATGTTGTTAAGGGATATCAAGGCCCGTTACAAACAAACGGCGTTGGGCCCGCTTTGGATTGTCATCAATCCGCTCGTCCAGATGGTGGTGCTCAGCGTCATTTTTGGTGCGGTCGCCAAACTGCCGATGGGGGACATTCCGGCGCCGTTGTTCATCTATTCCACCCTTTTGGCCTGGACCTTCTTTGAGGGGGGGCTGTCCAAGGGGGCCAACAGTTTGCGCAGCTCACGGGCCTTGATGTCCAAGGTGTATTTTCCCCGTTTGATCATTCCGGTAATCGGTTACGGTGCACAATTCATCGATTTCCTGATTTCCTTCGTCATTCTGGTGGGCATGTGTATGTACTTCGGTTATACCCCCACGGTCACGATCTTGTGGATTCCGGTATTCTTATTGATGTTGACCGTGATCGGGTTGGCGATCGGTCTGTTGTTCGCCCCGGCCATCACCTATTTTTGGGATGTCGGCGTGATCTTGCAGCATAGTGTGCGATTGCTGATGTATTCCTCACCCGTAGTGTATTCCGCCATGGAGGTGGTTCCGGAGCGCTGGCAGGCTTTGTACTGGAGCAATCCGCTCGCCAATATCATTCAGGCCTGTCGTTGGGCCGTCCTCGGCACCGATCCCCCGAACTGGATCAATCTGATCCTGTCCTTCCTCGCCACCCTCCCCATCTTTCTCATCGCCGCCTTCTATTACCGGCGCGCGGAGCGGAGTATCGTCGATATCGCATAGTCGTTTTTTCGTTCGTCGTTCGTCGTTCTTCGTTTTGCGAACTTGCAGTTTAGTCTTTTGAAGCAGAGGTGGGAGATGGCTATCAAGCAGTTTGAAGATATTGAAGCCTGGCAGATTGCTCGAGAGCTTTGTCGGGCAGTTCATGAAGTGGTCTCGAAGGAAGGCTTTTCAAGATGTTACGCACTGAAGGATCAAATTGATCGGTCCTCTGGATCCGCCATGGACAACATTTCCGAGGGCTTTGATGGTGGATCAAAAGCAGAATTTGTCCGCTTTCTTGGCTATGCGCAACGGTCGTGCACGGAAGTAAAAAGTCAATTGTATCGTGCTTGTGACCGCAAATTGATTACAAAAGAAGAATTCGATCATCTGCACGAACTCGCCGACAAAACCTACTGCAAAATCGGTGCTTTTATCAAATATTTAAAGAACAAGAGTTAGAAACGACGCACGACGCACGAAGAACGAAGCACGACGCACGAAGAACGAAGAACGAAAAAACGAAAAACGAATGACCACTGCCATCACTGTTGAAAATCTGGGTAAACGCTACCGCATCGGACATGCGGTGGAGCGTCCCGCCACCGCTGGTGAAGCCATCAAGAATACGATGGCGGCGCCGTTTCGCTATCTGAAATACCGGCTCACGCCACCATCCGAAGAGGATACGCTATGGGCCTGCCGCCATATCTCGTTCGAGATTCAGCAGGGTGAGGTACTGGGTATCATTGGCGCCAACGGAGCCGGCAAATCCACCTTGTTAAAGGTCTTGTCACGAATCACGGACCCCTCCGAAGGACGCGCCGTAATTCGCGGGCGCGTCAACGCCTTGCTGGAGGTGGGGGTCGGCTTTCATCCGGAGCTGACGGGCCGCGAGAACATCTACCTGAACGCCGCGTTGCATGGACTGACCACGCGCGAAATTAATCTCAAGCTTGATGAAATTGTGGAATTTTCCGGTGTCTCCAAGTTTTTGGATACGCCGGTAAAGCGTTACTCAAGCGGCATGAAAGTGCGCTTGGGCTTTGGTGTGGCGGCGAACTTGGATCCGGAAATCCTCATCGTGGACGAAGTGTTGGCGGTCGGGGATGCCGCCTTCCAAAAGAAGTGCATCGGCAAGATGGAGGATGTCACCAAGGCCGGACGCACGGTGCTCTTTGTCAGCCACAACATGATCGCTGTACAAAGTATGTGCAACCGCGTCATTTGGCTGAAGAACGGGGAAATGCACCGGGACGGTACCGGCGACGAGGTGGTCTTGGAGTACTTGCGCGACGGGCGCGAAGCGGGCTTGGATCTGAACTGGGCCGTGGACCAAGCCCCGGGGACGGAAGAGGTGCGGATACGACGTTTACGTTGTTGTGCCCCCGATGGTGCGCCCTTGACCGAGATCGATATGGCGACGGAATTCCGACTGGAGGTCACCTACGACCAATTTATCGATCGGCATCACCATCTCAATTTCCATATCGTCAATGAGAACGGAATCGTTGTCTTTTCCGCCGGGTCCGCGGGTGTACTCAGCCGCAACGAACTCGGCGATCGCCGCGGCACCTACCGCTGCGCCTGCATCATTCCAGCCCACCTGCTGAATAGCGGCTCGTATTTTGTCAAAATCCTCATCATTCAGCAGAAACCAGTCTGGCAACGCGATAGCTTGCTCATGTTTGATGTCCTGCCGCTCAAGAAACAAGTGGGCGCCTGGCACCGCCGAGCCACCGGCGTGATCCGCCCGGTTCTCGACTGGGAAGCCGACTGGGAACCATTGGCCGATACGTTTTGATTATCGCCAGTCGGTGGTAGGTCAATCGCCTACCTCGTACTCGAAACTCGTACTCGTCTACTCGTACTCGACCACTCCTACTCGCCCACTCGTACTCGATACTCCTGCTCGCTTTCATGACGCCTGACTGTTTTCCCCGAGTACGAGTAGGAAAGTACGAGTGAGGAAGTACGAGTAAGCCGAGTACGAGTGAGGAAAGTACGAGTGAGGAAAGTACGAGTCAAAGAATGCAATCTCAGCTGAATAGTGTCTTGTTCCGATGAATAAACCTCCGAAAGCAATCATTCTCGGCGCTGGTGGCGAGTCCGTTACGGCCGGTCGACCGGATCCGGTTCCGCGCAGTCTGCTGGAGGATGAGTCGGGCCGCCGTGTGCTGGATTGGGTAATCGACTCCTTTCGGCAGGCGGGCATTCAGCATATCGTGTTCGTGGGCGGTTATCGGATCGAGGAAATCGGCGAGGAATACCCGGATCTGGAATTCATCTACAATCCGGACTGGCGTCAGTACGGTGTGCTGACCTCGCTCTACCACGCCCGCCACGAGCTGACCGATGCCACACTGATTACCTACGGCGACGTGGTCTTCCGCAGCGGGGTGGCCGCGCGGGTCATCCAGTCCGCCACCGAATCCGGTATCACAGTGGCGATGGATGCCGGCTATCATCCCGATCCCGGCCAGCGGGAAACGCTGCGGAAAAATCTGATCGCTCTGCGCGACGGACACGTGGAAGACATTGGCATCCTGTCCGCGAACGCGCCGGATGCGGCGGAATTTACCGGCCTGCTGCATCTTGATTCAGCAACGGCGAATGGGATTCGCACATTCCTCGACGAGCAATTTCCCCGGCTGGGCGGTGCGCCATTTGAGCAGTCGAACGACATTCGCCAAGCCTTTCTCACCGATCTGATCCGCCACGTCCGCCGTCAGGGTGTGGCCGTGCGCGGTGTGGACATCGGCTCGGAATGGGCGGAGATTGAGGCGCCGGACAGTTTGGCCCGGTTTGTCCTGGGCACGAAAAGCGAAACGCTGGAACGGTTGGCCCGCATGATCAAGCGCGGCCGGTTCTGCGAACAGTTTGTCTGTTCCGTCGGCGAGTGGCAACGGAACCGTGAAGCAGTGCTCGATACCATTCAGGCCACCTTTTCGCCGCATCCCTTGGTCGTTCGCAGCAGTGCCTTGGCCGAGGATTCCTGGCAGGAATCGATGGCGGGCGCGTTCGAGAGTGTGCTCGACATCGATTCGGAGGATCGCCCGGCCGTGGTGGCGGCGATGGATCGCGTGGTGGCCAGTTATGGCAAGCATACCGATGCCGCCAACCCGGAAAATCAGTTGCTGGTTCAGCGAATGGTGCAAAACGTGGTCTTGCACGGCGTCGCCTTCACGCGCGATTTGCAAACGGACGCACCCTATTACGTGATCAATTACGATGACCAAAGCGACCGCACCGACACCGTGACCTCCGGTCAATCGTCCGGCATCAAGACCCAGGTCATTAGCCGGGCCCATACCCGTTATCTTCAGCATCCGTCCCTGCAAAAGGTCCTGGACGTCGTGCAAGAGTTGGAAGCGGTCACGGGATCGGGAGCGTTGGACATCGAGTTTGCCATGGATCGGGCGGACCATGTCTATATCCTGCAGGTCCGGCCCTTGACCGTGACCGGTCCCACGGATGTGCAAGCGGATCGAGCCGTGGCCCACTTTATTGATCGCGCGGCGGCCCAATTCACCGCCGCCCGCGCCCCGCAGCCCGGTGTCTACGGGAGCGATACCGTATGGGGCGATATGCCGGATTGGAATCCGGCGGAAATGATCGGGCCACATCCGCGGCCCCTTGCCATGTCCTTGTATCAGTATTTGATTACCGATTCCGCCTGGCGCGAGGCCCGTGGCCGTATCGGCTATCGCAATCCCGCCGTGACGCGTTTGATGTACGGGTTGGCAGGCCACCCCTATATCGATGTCCGCGCCAGTTTCAATAACCTGATTCCGGCGGACGTATCGGCCGATGTGGCGGAAAAGCTGTTGGATATCTATATCCGCCGTCTTCAACAGCATCCGGATCGACACGATAAAGTCGAATTCGAGGTGCTGGTCACCTGTATGGATTTTGATGTCGAGCGGCAAGGGGAAGCCCTGCGCGCGGATGGACTGGATGAGGCGGGATGGACCCATCTCCGCGAGGCCTTGCGGGGGATGACACAACGGATCATTGCCGGTCACGTCGAGCCCATGGACGAGTTGGTGGCGCAGTTTCAGGGGCTGACGCAGCGGCGCGAGCAACTCCTCGAGCTTGCGGCCCGTTCGCCCGAATCGATCCCGGTATGTATTGAGCGTTTGCTGAAGGATTGTCAGCAGTCCGGGGTCATTCCCTTCTCCATTTTGGCCCGGTACGCTTTTATCGCCAATTCCTGTTTGCGATCGTTGACGCAGCGGGGCGTCTGTACCCAGGCGGAGCTGGACGAATGGCTGAACCAGGTCGAGTCCGTGGCCACGGAATTGATCGCCGATCTGGATGCCGTCACGGCGGGCGGTCTGGAACTGGACCAGTTCCTGGAACGCTATGGTCATTTGCGCCCGGGCACGTACGATATCACCTCGCAAACCTACCGGGAAGCGCCGGAGGTTTACTTTTCCGCATCGGGGACTGGACATGATGAATCGGATTCATCGGCAAAGGTTTCCAGCGCCCCCCAAAAGACCTCGATCGAATCGCGCCATGTCGATGTTCAGGCCTTGATCGACGAAGTCGGGTTCCAGTTCACGGCCGACACGTTTTTACGCTTTTGTCGTCGCGCCATATCGCTGCGGGAGTGGGGAAAATTCGAGTTCACCAAATCGGTTAGTGCCGTGTTGTCGCTGCTGGCGCAATGGGGCGGCAGTCACGGGATCAGCCGGGAGGACTGTGCCTATCTCACGGTATCCGATATCCTGCGATGGGCCACGGATCAGCGGTTTAAATCGCCCGCTACGGAGCTGGCGGAGTCGGTGGAGCGTGGGCGGCATGAATTTCAGGCCGGCGGCCGGGTGCGCATGCCGCATCTGTTACGGGACGCGACCGATTTGTATGTGATTGAGTTAGCGGCCAGCCGGCCCAACTTTGTCACTGGCCGGAAAGTATCTGGTCGCTTGATTGAATTGACCACCGGTACACCGCCCGAACCTTTGCAGGGCAAGCTGGTACTGATTGAGAGTGCCGATCCCGGTTATGATTGGATCTTTTCCCATCAAATCGCCGGCTTAATCACACGCTATGGCGGAGCGGCCTCGCATATGACCATCCGCGCCAGCGAATTCAATGTCCCCGCTGCGATCGGCTGCGGCGAGGCCTTATACGCACAATTGCAGCAAGCCAAATTTGTCGAACTGGATTGCGCCGGCAAACTTATCCGGATTTTGTAGATCCGTTCAACTCGTACTCGACACTCGTACTCGTTAATACTCGTACTCGAACCTCCTACTCGACACTCGTACTCGTCTACAAGACACCTGGCTGTTGTTTTCGAGTACGAGTAACCGAGTACGAGTGTAGGAAAGTAAGAGTAACCGAGTACGGGTAGGAAAGTACGAGTGACTGACGCACGAAGAACGAAGAACGAAGCACGAAGAACGAAGCACGAAGAACGAAGTAACGCTTTCCATGCCAAATTCTCACCGCAAAATTCTAGTGACGCAGCGGGTGGTGCAAGCGGTCGGGTATACCGATCCGCGTGATGCCGTTAGTCAGGATTGGATCCGCTGGTTGGATCAACATGGTTTTGCGCCCATCCTTGTCCCCAATGTCCTGGCCGATCCCGTTGCCTTTGCTGCGGATCATGCCGCCCGCGCGCTGCTCCTGACCAATGGCGAGGATGTGCATCCTTCCCTGACACAGAATGGCGGCGTCCCGACCGATGACACGCCGGAACGGGATGCGACCGAAGCCCGCTTGTACGCGTGGGCCCGGCACCAGCGTCTGCCGGTTTTAGCTGTGTGCCGGGGCTTTCAATTGGTCCAGGTCCTGCACGGTGGCCGGTTGGGCGCCATCCCGGCCCATGCCGATGGAACCCGCCCGCACGTGGCGACTCGTCATCCACTCCGCTGGCTACCGGCAGCGGATCGATTGGGTGAATTAGCGGCCGAGCCCATGGTCAATTCATTTCACAATCAAGGCATCCCTGATGGCGCATTGGCGCCGGACCTGCTTCCTATTGCCGCCAGCCTCGATGGGTGGCTTGAAGCCTATATTCACAAGTCCGAACCGTTACTGGCCATACAATGGCACCCGGAACGGGAAGGCCCCAACCATCCCATCCAATCCGAATGGGCCGTTCGATTTCTAAGGGAAGGCGCATGGTGGAAGAAATGAACCAAAACCGTAAACCCTCGCGTTCTTCCTCCTAATCGTAATCGTAATCGTGTTCGTACTCGTAATCGAAAAATTGTGTTTCAGTAAACCATTGTGTCGCTTCTTTGACTGGAAAAAGAGGAAGTCCGATTAGGATTACGATTACGATTACGATTATGACTCGGCTTTCTTTTTCCTAATCGTACTCGTACTCGTACTCGTAATCGAAAAAGTGTGTTTCCGTTGACTGCCGTGCCGCTTCTTTGACTGGAAAAAGAGGAAGTCCGATTAGGATTACGATTACGATTATGACTCGGCTTTCTTTTTCCTAATCGTACTCGTACTCGTACTCGTAATCGAAAAAGTGTGTTTCCGTTGACTGCCGTGCCGCTTCTTTGACTGG
>SKLK01000003.1 GCA_007123265.1 Kiritimatiellia bacterium | reverse complement strand
AGTGGACGAAGACGACAGCCCGACGCGACGCTGGTTTTCATTTGGGCGTGGATCGGTTGCCGATGATGTGGAAGAAGACGTCATTGAGCCGGCCTCCGACGTAGCGACTGCCGATGCCGCATTGACGCCGAGTCAGCGATATCGATTGCGGCCGGACGACCGGGTGGCAATCGAAGTGTTTCGTGAGCCGGAACTTTCTGGCACATTTCGTCTGGATGATGCCGGAACCATTCGGCATCCGCTGTTGGGAGTGGTGGCCTTGAGCGGAATCCCGGTTAAAGATGCAGAAGAACTCATTCGCTCTCGTTTAGCGGAGGGGTTCTTGGTGAATCCGCGGGTGGTGTTGTCAGTTGAACAAGCGCAGGATCGCCAAGTGATTCTTATGGGTGAGGTCAAGAATCCCGGTGTCTTGCGATTGAATGAGATGGAATCCATAACACTACTTGAAGCCATTGCCCGGGTTGGCGGCTTTACAGATCGGGCCAGCCGCAATCGGGTCACGGTCGTGCGGCAAGTCGAAGGCGATCAAGAGACGATTCGCGTCCGGGTCGGCGACGTGTTGGCCGGGCGAGGCCGCCATCGGGATATCCCACTGTTGCCGGATGATGTGATAACCATTCCGGAGGTTCGGTTTTAGTCATGGCGGATCAAGTCCCCTATATTCGGGCAACGGACGCTCAGGAGAATGCCAGACGATTGTTGGATTGGCGCGAAGTGGTGGCTATTGTTGTCGAGCGTGCGTGGTTGGGGCTTGCGGTGGCTGTGCTCGTTGTGTTGGCCTTCTGGTATAGCGCATATCGGCAAACGCCCTATTATCGCAGTATGGCGATGGTAATGGTGGAGGTGCAAGTTCCCGCCCAAGCGCTCGGTTTCCAGGATTTTGGGGCACCTAATCTGCGTAGTATCGAATACTTTAACACCCACCTCAAGGCCTTGCATAGTCGGCAAATGATGGAAGCGGCCTTGACGAAAAGTGGATTGGACCGTCATCCCCACTTTCTCGCCACCATCCAGGATGATACGGCCCGGGCGGAAGCGGCCTTGCGCTTGGTCACGATTTCGCCAATCGAACGGAGTCGTTTAATCGAAATATCGGCGATACATTCCGATCCGGAAATCGCAGCGACACTGGCGAACGCACTGGCCCGATCGTATATCCAACAGGATCTCGACAACCGCATGAATGCATCCATGCAGGCGGTGGATTGGCTGCGCGCGCGGTCGGATGAATATCGGGTCCGGTTAGAGGAGGGCCTGCTCGCCCTTCAGCAATACCGCGAACAAACTGAATCCGTTTCACTAGAAGAGGACCAGAATATCGTTATTGCCCAGTTAAAGTCCTTAAACGCGTCGTTGTCAGCTGTTCAAACAGACCGGATTGCTGCAGAAACGGCATGGCAGTCGCTTCAAGATCAATTGGAAGCGGATATCCCGCTAACCGAGATTCCCCAAATACTTGAACATGCAGCGGTTCAAACGGCCTATCAGCGCTGGAGCGATCAAGAACGAGAAATGGAGTCCCTTCGGCAACGCTATCGGCCCGGACACCCGGATTATCAAGCGGGTTTGGAGCAGTTGGAAAATGCCAAAATCCAACTTGATCAAGCCAGTCGTCGCGCTCGTGATGCCATACGCAGCCGCTATCTGGATTTGGTGAGACGCGAACAGAATGTGCGGGAGGCCCTGCGGGCACAGGAGCAAGCGGCATTCGATTTGGATCGGAAACTCGTTCGCTACAATGAATTGAGGAGAAATGTGGATGCGGACCGGGAGGTCTATGAAGCGGTCCTCGCCCGGATGAAGGAAGCCTCTCTGGCTGGAACGATCCCGTCGGAATTTATCCGGGTGGTCGAGGAAGCCCGCCCCGCGCGCGCTCCGTTTCGCCCCAATCCGCAACGGGCATTGGTACGTGGCGGATCACTGGGGATCGTGCTGGGATTTATGGCGATCTTTATCGTGTATTACGCTGATCATCGCTTCAAGCGAACGGAAGAGGTTGAGCGTGCGTTGGGTGTGCCTGTGCTTGGTACGTTGCCGTTGATCCATGAAAAGGAGTTCGAGCATCGCGGTTTGATTGCTCATTTCAAGGACAATGGGGAAGTTGCGGAATCCTTCCGGACCTTGCGGGCTAGTCTCGTGATGAAGTCTCAACGACGGGATATGCAGTGTCTCATGGTCACCAGCACCCATTCAGGAGAGGGGAAATCGCTGGTTGCCACCAACTTGGCAATTAGCATGGCCCAAGACGGGCGGAAGACATTGCTGGTGGGGGGGGACTTGCGACGTCCGAGTTTGCACAAATTATTCAAACCCGAAGTCAATAAGGGGTTGGTTCCGGCACTGGAAGGCCGACAGACCTGGCAGGATTCGACCTTCAAAAGCGCCGTTCCGAACTTGTCGATCTTGGCGGCTGGCACAATTCCGTCACGGCCAGCCGAGCTGCTGGGGCAGGGACATCTGCAGGCCCTGTTGGACGAGGCGCGAGACGCTTATGACCAAATTATTCTGGATGCACCGCCCATTCTGGGCATCAGCGATGGATTGATCCTGATGCCCTACTGTGATGCCATACTCTTTGTGGTTCGTTATGGCGTGACGCATAGTGTCAGCGCTAGATATGCCATGCAAAAAATTGAAGCTAGCGGCACCCGGTGCATTGGTGCCGTTATGAATGGTGTGAACCTACGCTCAATGGCCAATTACTATTACTACCGGCGTTACGGGGATTATACGTATGCGCGCGCCGGCGAAAACGATGTCTCAACCCGGGTTAAGGAGTCCGCCATACGGTGAAAGCGTCGTGGGCCGCGTGGGTGATCTTGTTGGCCTTGATCGCGATATTAACGGTCGATGCAGCGTATCTTTCGTTATGGTCCTATCAGTGGGGACCAATCCTGGGAGCAATAGGCGCCCTGGTTCTCCTCGTCACTGGCCGACTTTCAAGACGGCAGTGGTGGTCGTTTATACCTGCGGCCTTATGGCTCATTTATCTCCTGATTTACCCGCTCAACCCGAGCCATGAATGGCATTCGTATGCCGGACTGCTCCCCTTGGAGCCATGGCCCGGATGGCCGGCATCGGTGCATGCCGAGCGCTCAGGATTGAGTGTATGGCTGATGCTGATGGCGTTGAGCATTTTCGTCATGGGCCGCTTCTTGCGGCCGCGGGAAGTCCAACGGCTTTTGTTCGCCATGGTCCTGCTGGGCGCCGGCATGGCTGCGCTTTCGATCCACCAACGCATGGTGCCCTTGTCGACGCCTATTTACGAGTATACAGGCCGCTTCGTCAGCTCCAATCACTTCGCCGCTTTCATCAACTTACTGTATCCCGTAGCGTTGGCGCTGGGCAGGCGATACCACTATGCGTCGATTCAAGGTGAACGTTCCAGTAATCCTGCGGTGCTTTGCTATGTCACAGCCGTATTGATGGCCCTATCGCTGGTGCTCACCGATTCCCGCGCCGGTCTCCTGTTGTGTGTGGTTAACACGATCGTTCTGGGCGGTTGGCTCCTCTATGTGGATAAGCGCTACGACTACCTCATGGGCCGGGTGTCATGGTGGTCCGCACATGTTCGGGGAGTAATTACAGTCGCCATAGTGGGCATTGTCGGTGCCATGGCCTATGCCGCTATAAACCATTCAGCGGCGATCATGCGAGACCTTCATTTTCGTTTTTTGATGAGTCGTGACGCGTGGCGCATCGTGCAGGACCACCCCATCTTCGGCACGGGCCCCGGCACATTTACGGTGGTGATGCCGTACTATCAATCACCTGAACTGGGCAATGTTCAGGTCGTTCATGCCCACAATGAATACATCCAATGGTTGTCCGAGGTCGGTTGGGTCGGTGTGGCATTGGGCGTCCTCTTGATCGGTGGCAGTCTCTGGTGGGGCATGCGCGTGCAGGCGAACCGTTTGAAACGCCAAATACCGGCCTGCCGCGAACTGGAGATCCCGGCTCTGATCGCTGCGCTCGGCAGTATCGTGATTCATGGCTTGGTCGATTTTCCGTTTCGGGCACCACTCAATCTATTCATGGTCGCGCTCTGGCTAAGTCTATGGGTGAGAATGAAGCAGTTTGATCGCGATCCAGGAAGACTCGATTCAACGAGTCACGTCCGCCAGTTGTAGAAAATCAAACCGTGCCGGAAGGACGGTCATAGGCAGGGTCATTGAGTTCTCCGCAAACGGCTGTCAATACACGGTTAGCGACAAGCTGGAGGGCGGAGCTCTGCGACGCCGCGATTGTGCATCGGTAAATAGAAAGTCCTGTGTGGCCTCAGGGCTCGCAGAGCTCGCCCCTCCAAATGAATGGAAACTGTGTGCAAGTGGTTCTCCAAAAGAGAGGTAGCGCGGAGAACGTATTGGCCCTACGGTCATCGGGGGGGCAGATCGCTTCAACATCGACCGGATACGGGTAATCTGGTACAAGCTTTTGGCAAATCATCATGAACAACGACT
>SKLK01000104.1 GCA_007123265.1 Kiritimatiellia bacterium | reverse complement strand
GGGGCGATGCGATCTTCTTCCCTGTGCGAATTGAAGATGGCACCTCCACATGGGTGACGGCGGACGATCCCACGTTTGACGACACACTTCGCCAGTTGGTTCGCGAGGTGGGCGCACGTCGCAATCAAATCAACCGCATTGAACGGGTCCAAATCGGCCGCATCAATATGCAGATGCGGGATCTCGAACTTGAGCAGCGGTACTATATGCGAATGGAAGAGCGCAGTGACGCAGACGAGGCGGCACTCGCCGCCGTGCAGGAGCAGATTGCGTTACTCGAAGCGGAATACCAGCCGCTGGCGGAACAGGCCGCTGCATTGCGCGCAAAACAACGGCACTACACCCTGATCTATGAACTGGTCACCGGCGAACAGCGACGCATGGTAATCGGTGACCTGATCGGCTACTCCTACCCCAACCAACTGTCGACGGTCGGCAAGACCAAACACTTTTTCGCCCACATGTGGGCCTTTCTCAGCGGCCACCCTCGCGAAGCCAATACCGAAGGCGGTATCTTCCCGGCCATCTTCGGCACCTTTGTCATGACCCTGATCATGAGCGTCGCGGTGATGCCGTTTGGCGTTATGGCCGCGATTTACCTGCGCGAGTATGCGCGCCAAGGTCCCTTCGTCCGCGCGGTGCGCATCGCGATCAATAATTTAGCGGGCGTGCCCTCGATCGTCTTTGGCATCTTTGGCCTGGGCTTCTTCGTCTATTTCGTCGGTGGCACCATCGATCAACTATTCTATCCCAAAAGCCTGCCCACCCCCACGTTTGGCACCGGCGGCATTCTTTGGGCCTCGTTGACCCTCGCCCTGATGACCGTGCCCGTGGTCATCGTGGCCACCGAAGAAGCGTTGGCCGCCGTGTCCCGCGGTGTGCGCGAGGGTTCCCTGGCCTGCGGCGCTTCCAAATGGCAAACGATTCAACATCTGGTTCTGCCCGCCTCCGCCCCGGGCATTTTGACGGGCCTCGTACTCGCGATGGCCCGCGGCGCCGGGGAAGTCGCGCCGCTGATGCTAGTCGGTGTCGTGGCCTTGGCACCCACCCTGCCCATCGACGGGATGTTCCCCTTTATTCACCTGGAACGTAAATTCATGCATCTCGGATTTCACATTTATGATTTGGGCTTTCAATCGCCGGACTCCGAAGCCGCCAAACCGATGGTGTTCGCTACCACGCTGGTTTTGATTCTCGTGGTTGTGGTGCTCAATCTAGCAGCCATCATGGTTCGGAACCATTTACGGAAGAAATATGCGCCAGGCACCTTTTGAAGCCGGGCCCACCGGCCTAGCGCAAATTGGCAAAGGAAGAATATGAATACGGAAACCAACGCAAGCAGCGCAACCTTGGTCGACGAGGATCCTCAATCCCGCCGGATCGAGGTGCAACCCCGGCAGCGGAAGACACCCGCCACCTACAATCCACGCCATATCCAGGTCGTGGACTACAGTTTCTTCTACGGGACAACCCAGGTGTTGTTCGATTTGAATATGGACATACCCGAACGGCATGTAACCGCCTTGATCGGGCCATCGGGCTGCGGCAAATCCACTCTCCTCCGCAACATTAATCGGATGAACGACTTGATCGATGGCATTGCGCATCAGGGCGACATACAGATTGAGGGCCAAAGCATCTACGACCCCTACCTCGAAGTGATTTCCTTGCGCAAGCGCATCGGCATGGTTTTTCAAAAATCCAATCCGTTCCCGAAATCCATCTATGAGAATATTGTCTACAGTCTGCGTGTCGCCGGACGGAACAAGAAGTCCGAGTTGGACGAAACCGTCGAACGGACGCTCAAGGCCGCAGCGCTATGGGATGAGGTGAAGGACCGGCTGCAAGAGAGCGCATTTAGCCTGTCTGGCGGCCAAATGCAGCGACTGTGCATTGCCCGTGCGATTGCGAACCAGCCGGAAATTCTGCTCATGGATGAACCTTGCTCCGCCCTCGACCCCATTGCCACCGGCAAAATCGAGGATCTAATCCATGATCTGAAAGAAGATTACACCATCATCATTGTCACGCATAATATGCAGCAAGCCGCGCGGGTATCCGACAAGACGGCCTTCCTCTATATGGGGCAATTGATCGAATACGATGAAACGGAAAAGATATTTATGAAACCTAGCGAGGCGCAGACCGAGGCCTATGTTTCGGGCCGGTTTGGTTAATGGGAGCCGATTCATGACGATACATTTCTTGAATGAAGTCGATGAGCTAAAGGACATGATCCTTGCCTTGAGTGGTCGTGTGGAGGCGCAACTGGAACATGCTGTGCGGGCTATTGTGCTGCGCGACGCTCAAATCGCCGCCCGCGTATTGGATGAAGACCATGGTATAGACAGCGCCGAGGTCGACATTGAGGAGGAATGCCTAAAGATTCTCGCGCTGTACCAGCCGGTCGCACACGATTTACGCTATATCATCGCCGTGCTGAAGATTAACAACGACTTGGAGCGGGTCGGCGACCTGGCCGTGAATATCGCTGAACGGGCGATCTTTTTGGCGGAGCAACCGCTACCCAGCACAGATTTTGATTTCATGCACATGGCGGATAAGGCTTCTACCATGTTGCGGGATAGCTTGGATGCCCTGCTCAAGCAAGATTTGAAATTAGCCATCCATGTGCGGGAATCGGATGATGAAGTTGATCAGTTGAACCGGGAAATGTATGCCCAAATCAAGCGCAGTATTCGCCGGGAACCGCAGCATGTAGATGCCTTGATCCATTTGCTGTCCATTTCCCGGTATCTGGAACGGGTCGCCGACCATGCCACCAATATTGCCGAGGACGTGATTTACATGATCAAAGGCGAGATCGTCCGGCATCGATTCAATACCTATACGGATCCCCAAGCCGAAGATCCCGATGGGTGACCGCTCGAATCCGGGACCGCGACTTGCGTCTTTGTACTATTTCGCGCTTCCTCGCCGGCGCGTCGCTTGCGCTCCGCCTTCCGCCAGAAAGACATCGCGCGCTGATCCGAATGTACGTTTGCAGGAATTGAACGTGTACGGCCATCATCCAAAGCGCCGCCGAGCGGCGCACTCCAAAGGCGGTGACCACGTTTCTTTGGACTGCGGCGCTGTGCGCCGCTTTGGACTTCCCCGTCGGTTTTTCTTTGGGCTCTGCGAGACCGGATGAAGGAGCGCCGTATCCTGCGGGGCGGACGGTGTGATTACGCGATTCCGATTCAAACACCCCGCAACAAACATTTCTTTAAATGTATTCCGAATAAACGCATCTCGGTAATTCACACTGGCACCTGACTCGCTATGTGCGAAATGGCCGGCCACGAAAAATTGGGCTATATTTTCATGCCCCGCTTCGATAGAGTCACAACATCGTTCAGGCGATACGAAAGAGAATTATTAACGCGACGCCAGACCGGCTTCTTACACGGGGATCATGCTCGATCGATGACTGGTTTTCTGGCGAAGGCGCAACACAAGGGCTAGAGGCCATGACAACGTTGTCAGTCATTGTTCCGGTATATAATGAACAGGATTCGCTGGCAGAATTGGCGGCTGGTGTTGTGGCCCATGTACCCGGCGATGTAGACTTGATCCAATTGTTGTTCGTCGACGATGGCAGCACCGATGACTCGTTTCAGCAGATTCAGTCCATTGCGAAGGAATACGCTTGCGTGTGTGCCGTTCGGCTGGCGGTAAACTGTGGGAAAGCAACCGCGTTACAAGCAGGCTTTGATCGCGCTAAAGGCGATATTGTTATTACGATGGACGCGGATCTACAGGACGACCCAGCCGAAATCCCACGCTTTGTCGAAGCCCTGAATCAAGGATATGATCTCGTCTCTGGCTGGAAAGAACATCGTCAGGATCCGTGGCATAAGACCTGGCCCTCGCGCCTATTTAACGGCACCGTTGCTCGCGTCTTTTCCCTGCCGCTGCACGACTTCAATTGCGGATTCAAGGCTTTTCGCGGGCCACTTTGTCGCCAGCTGCAACTATACGGAGAACTGCATCGCTATGTTCCGGTGCTGGCCAAATACCGGGGTGCCCGGATCACGGAGATTCCGGTTCGGCATCATCCGCGCCCCCACGGCAAATCGAAATATGGTGTCGAACGGCTCTTCAAAGGGTGCCTGGACTTGATTACGGTTGTCGTAACGACACGATTTCTGCGTAGGCCACTACATTTTTTTGGTGGACTCGGTCTACTGGCCGTACTCATCGGCGGGGGCTGCCTCTTCTACTTGTCGATCCTATGGCTCGGCGGTGCGCGCCCGATTGGGAATCGTCCCTTGCTATTCTACGGTATGGCCCTGCTTGCCGTGGGCGTCCAACTGCTTTCACTCGGCATTGTGGCCGAGTTGTTTATACGGTTCAATCATCAGAAACTGAAACCCGTGATTGCAGAGACGTTGAGCCTACCGAATGAATAGCTTCGGCTCCCAGACAACGGTTTCGCAGCGACGCTCGTATCGATTCGGCCTCCTGGTGATG
>SKLK01000240.1 GCA_007123265.1 Kiritimatiellia bacterium | reverse complement strand
TTAAAATGCTTTAGATAAAAAGGTTGTCGGTCTCTGGCGATTCTTGAAAGGGCGCAATCTGCGCGAGAACGTGAGACAAGGGCGAAAGATTAAGGCGAAAGATAAAGAGCCTCTTTCCCCCTTGTCTTTCGCCTTAATCTTTCGCCCTAATCTCTGGCTGCGAAAACATGGCCGGCACGAAAAAGAGGGGAGCAACTCTAATCCAGGTTAATCCGATGCAGAAATGGGAATTAACATGAGCTGGGCCTTCGATTACGATTTCGCCTCGGGTGTCCCAATGTTGAACTCAGGAGAGCCCGGTTGCTGGAGTCTTCTGTAAGGCGTCCGCTTGTGGATCGCCGGATTCATCGCACGATTCTGAATAAATCAACACGCCCTGAAGCGGCCTCTTCGGCAGCGGACGGCGGCCTATTCCTGAGCGCCGGGATAAGTCAATTGCTCGAGCAAGACAGGCTGCTGGCCCGCGTCAATCGGACTGACCACGCGCCAGTCCCGCGTCAGTGCAGGATGAAAGGTGACCCAGGGATCGGCGCGCCAGAGCGCTTCACTGACAGGGACCAAAATGCGTCCATGCCGGTTGGGGCTGACCCGGACATCTTGTCCTTGATGATGAATGCTTAAATAGGCGTTCGGATTGGCCGCCTCTTCCAGCACCAGCGGTCGACGCGAGATCGCGCGGATGGACATATTCGTGCGGCCGCTTTGGACCGTCCATTCCGGCACCCGGCCATAGGCCATGTGCAGCACCCGATAGCGAATCCGATGCGCATCCCGGTCAACCCCGATCCGGTAGACCTGTTGCAACACCTTTTCCATCTCATCGGTCACCTCTTTGACCAACTCCAGAATAATCGTGTCGCGCGGTTGATTGACTCGAATCGGTGGATTCTCTTCATACAGCGCTTCATCCATAGGGAAGTCAATCAATTGGCCATCGTCATCAACCCGCACGACAATCGGGCCAGTGGCCGCCTCAATGGTCAGTTCAATATCGGAGGGCGCGACATCCGGCAATTGACTCGAAATGGTAACGGTCGTGTTTTCGGCTTCTGCGGCCATTTGCATCATCGCATGCAGCGGCGCATAGGTGGGTTGACGTCCCGAAGCGGACATCAACGGGATAATACAACACGCCAACACAATCCAACGAATCCACAACATCATACGATCTCTCCCATTTCAATGCAGGTGCGAGTGTGCCGAGTGCCCGTATAGGAATCAAGCCCTGAAACAGCAGCCTATTCGTTGACCTTGTTTTTCGCTCGTTAGCACGTTAGGTTTTCCGGCAATGAAGTTAATCGATCGATATATCCTGCTCAACATTTTGGTGCCACTGGCTTACTGTTTGTTGGCCTTTCTAATGATCTTTGTGATCTTCGATCTCTTCAGTAATTTGTCCGACTTCATTGAAGCGGGCACCCCCCTCGTGCGGGTGGCTCAATTCTATGTATTTCTGATTCCTTCCGCGCTGATTTTTATCGTACCGATCTCGATCCTGTTGGCGGTCTTGTATGGCCTGTCTCAACTGACCCGGAACAACGAACTTACCGCGATGCGCGCCAGCGGTGTGAGCTTGTATCGGTTAATGCTGCCGATTCTCGCCGTCGGTTTTCTGGCCAGTTTGGCTATGGCGCTGGTGAACGAGACGGTGGCCCCTCAATCGGCGTACTGGACCGACCAATTCGTGCGCGGGGAACAGCACGATGGCGATCGCCCCTTTCATGTATCGCAACAATTGACGTTCAGGGATCCGGCCTCGCAACGGGATTGGATTATCGAGGAGTTTGACCGCCGCACCTATGATATGCGCGGCGTCACCGTTTTCGCGCCCCATGCCGATCGCGACGGCGGTATGCAATTTGAGGCGGATTCGGCCTTTTGGCGTGAGGGCCGCTGGTGGTTCGAAGGCTTATTGACAGAGGAACGTGATGCAAGAGGGTATCCGCTCGGACCGGCCCGTAGCGATCTGCTACGGGCCATGGCCGACTTCACCGAAACTCCGCGTGACTTCATTAATGTCACGAAGGACACCCAGTTCCTTTCCTCGCGGGAATTGCAGTCCTTCATTGAGGCGCACCAGCACCTTTCAGCCGAATCGCTGGTGCGGCATCGTGTCGATCTTCAGTATCGGCTGGCGATGCCTTGGACCTGTTTCATCGTCACACTACTCGGCCTGCCGATCGGCGCACATACGGGGCGCAAAGGCGCGTTTCGAGGTATCGCCCTGGCGCTGGGCCTCTTCTTTTCCTTTTATGTGCTGATCAATATCGGCATGGCATTGGGTAAACAGCAGACCTTGGCGCCGTGGGTATCGGTGTGGCTGCCCAACGTCATTTTCTTGATTATTGGTGTGGTGTTGGTGCGCCGCATGCGGTGATGCCGGGGCTTATTCAAGCCCCGCCGAAATCTGGAAAAGCGGCGTTTGACTTTGCGGAAAGCTGTCTTATCTTTCGCCGAACAGTGGTTGAACATATGTGTGTTAACGGAACTAGGGTTACTTTGTGATATCGGAGATCAAACCGGAAGATCTAATCGAGTTTGCGCCGGACAAGGATGTCTGGGTTTATTGCGGCGATGACCACGGCGTCGAGCAGCCCGAGTCATTTCAGTTCTGCCCATTGGGCGTGCAGCTGTATACAGAGAAACCGGTCGAAGAATTCCTTTTACTCGAACTCACGTTGACGCTGCCCTCGGATAATGGCGCCAAAGAGGAACAGGTGCAATGCACGGGGGTGGTGGCGCAATGCTGTGCGGCAACAAATGGCAGTAACCTCTACCGGGTCTGGGTCAAATTCATCGACCTGAACGAATCGCTCGCTGACCGTATTCGTGCCTTGGCCACCAGCCGAAAATTTACGTGCCCCTTCTGCGAAAATTTTTAGCGCCGAAGCTCCTGCGTTTGGCGCAATCCGCACAGGAAAGAACGCCAGCTACTGGGGCTGGCCTACGGCGTATAGCTATGCATGGTTGTAGGCCAGGCCTCTGTGTCCGGCGCAATAAAACGGGGATGCGCCGCTTGAGTTTGGTGGCCGGGTTGAGGATTTAGAAGATGGCCATGATGGACTATTATGCCTTGCTGGGCGTCGATCCGGCCTGTGATTTTCTCCAGCTCAAACGGGCCTACTATCGCGAAGCCAAGCAGCATCATCCCGACCATCACGGCGGACATCCGGCCAAGACGGAGCATTTCAAGCAACTGGTCGAAGCCTTTAATGTGCTATCGGATCCCCTTACCCGGCTGACGTACGATGCCCGGCGACCAGCGGGTTCCAGCGCGCCAACCCCCACGGCATCAAGCCAAGCCTACTGGGAGCAGGTGGATGCGATACTGGATACGCGGGCCGATGATATCCTTGAAGAAATGATTGTTGGCAATACCATCCCGCGGCAAACCAGCTTACAAACCCTGATGCTGGATTTGGAGCGAACCGACCGCTTTTGCCTGTTTCGCGAAGCAAAAACCCGCTTCTACCAAGGGCACCATGCGCAAGCACAGATGCTGTTCGAACGCTATCTGGGACTGGCACCGCTTAATATATTGGGTCACTACTTCCTTGGCCGTTGTCATCTTCGGCGTCAATCCTATCGTGGCGCGGCGCGCGCCTATCAAGCAGCCATCCGTTTGGGAGCACAGCGACGACCGCCCCTGTATGTCCCCCGCATCCGCCGCGAGCTGGCTATGCTCCGACAACATCACCTGGGTTGGCCCCATCGAGTCAGGGCCTGGCTGAGTGGGCCCGGACCGATCAACGACTCGCTGACGCCCGATGAACAGATGCGCCGGGAATTGAACCGGGCGATGCACCGGCTGATTCAAGATCAGGAACAAGCCGCCCGCAAACGGTTAACGTAATCCTACAGCTCGTCCAATCCGTCGTGCACAAGGCGTCCTTCTTTCACCTCGGCGACGTAGCCTTTGCGAATCACGAAATCACCGAAACGCTCGTCCGGTTGGCGAGTCGCGGCGTAGTCCTTCAAGAGCACGCTCAGTTCCGCCAGGATTTGATCCTCTTTCAGGGAGGGCTTGTATAAACGGTTAAGGCGTTCCCCATGAAAACCGGCGCCTAGATACATGTTGTAGATACCCGGGGCCTTGCCCACGAAAGCGATCTCCGCAATGTACGGACGGGCGCAACCGTTCGGACAACCCGTCATCCGGACCGTAATGGGCTCATCGCGCAGTCCGTTTTCATCCAACAGCGCTTCCACCTTGGTCAACAAGTCGGGCAAATACCGTTCACTTTCGGCCATCGCCAGACCGCAGGTCGGAAAGGCCACGCAAGCCATGCTATACAAACGCATCGCCGATTGCGCCTGATACGCCTCAACCCCGTATTGCTCCAATAACGCATCAATGGTTGACTTCAGCTCTTCCGGGACACCGCTGATCATCAGGTTTTGGTTGGGTGTGAGCCGGAAATCGCCCGGATGAATCTTGGCGATCTCGCGCAAGGCCGTCTGCATCTGCACCTGCTCATCATCACGCACGCGACCATTTTGAATAAACAGGACCCGGTGCCAGTGGTCGTCGGTCCCTTTGGTCCAGCCGTATTCGTCGGCATTTTGTTTGAAGCT
>SKLK01000056.1 GCA_007123265.1 Kiritimatiellia bacterium | reverse complement strand
GGGATTTCGGATCGCAGCGGCGTGAACCGTCGCTGCATCTCCGCCGGCAGGGCGGCGAATGATTCTTTGCGGATTTTACACAGTCGATGCCGCTGGATGTAGTCGCCAATCGGTTCGTTGACGCGCAGCTTGCCGCGATCGAGGATGCCCAATCGATTGGCAACCGGCTCCACTTCCTCCACGTCGTGCGTGGCCAGGACAATGGCGAGATCCGATGTACGGGCCAATTCCTTCAGCAGTTGGCTGAGGCGGGCGCGTGTTTCCACATCCAATCCGCTAAAGGGCTCATCCAGTAACAGCAGTTTTGGCCGCGCGGGCAGAATACTGGCCAGGCAAATCTTCATGCACTGGCCCCGGGACAGGTGTTTGATTCGTTGCTTGCTGTGAATGCCGAACTCATTCATCAACGTATTGCACAGCGTGTCGTCCCATCCCGTGTACAGGCCACGGCAAAATTGCAGCCACTGGCCAACTTGCATCCAGCGCGGCAGTTTTTGTCCTTCGGAAATGAATCCGATTTGGTCGAAATCCAGTCCGTTCAACTCTGTTGTGCGTATGCCCAACACCTCGGCGTGGCCTTCGCTAGGCTTGTAGATGTTGAGTAGTAGTCGAAAGGTCGTGGATTTGCCGGATCCGTTGGCGCCCAGTAACGCGAAGATGTCCCCGCCCATAATACTCAGGTTCAATCGATCCACCGCCACGACGTGGCGAAATCGTTTCGTCAGGCCGGTGATACGAATCGCAGGCCGATCCGTGTGCGCGCGGGCATGGGGCTGGTCAAGGGTGGCCATAGTGCGTGTTTTACAGGGTTCCCTCCTTTCGCCCGCGACCTTAACGGGAAGGGACGGTGCGGGCAAGCGCGGAATACGGTTGTTCTCGCGGCCGCTCAGGGTCAATACGTTCTCCGCGCTACCTCTCTTTTGGAGAACCACTTGCACACAGTTTTCACCCATTTGGAGGGGCGAGCTCTGCGAGCCCTGAGGCCACACAGGACTATCCATTTACCGATGCCCAATCGCGGCGTCGCAGAGCTCCGCCCTCCAGCTTGTCGCTAACTGTGTATTGAAAGTCGTTTGCGAGAACCGAGTGGCCCTGCGCCGCCGCTGATCAGTATCCGATTTCGCAGAGCTCGCCCAGATTAACCGTCAAGCGTGGCGGCCATCAATACTTCGGCACGCTCGGGTCGACTTCGTCGGACCACGCCAGAATGCCGCCCTTCAGATTCGCCATGGGCCCCGCGTAACCCGCCTGCGCGAGGTACCGAATAATGTCGGCGCTACGTTGTCCGCTGCGGCACATGAAGATGGTCTCGCGCGCCGGATCCAACTGATCGTGTCGTTGCAGGACTTCAGTCATGGGGATCAGCCGGGCGGCCTCGATCCGCGAATAGGCGAATTCATACGGTTCCCGCACATCAATCAGCTCCACCGGCTCGCCCGCATCGAGGCGGCGCTTGAGTTCCGTGACCGTGATCTCCTTTACGTCCGTCGCCGCCGCCGCTGTCGCCGGGGCGCAGCCGCAAAAGGCTTCATAATCCGCCAGCTCGGTAATCGTGGGGTGGGTTCCACAGACGGGGCATTCGGGGTCCTTTTGCAAGCTGAACTCGCGAAACTTCATCGTCAGCGCGTCGAACAGTAACAAGCGATTCACCAGCCGGACGCCGCAGCCGGTGATGACCTTGATCGTTTCCGTCGCTTGAATCGCGCCGATGATGCCCGGTAGTACGCCCAGCACCCCGGCATCGGCACAGGAGGGCACCAGTCCGGGCGGCGGCGGTTCCGGATACAGGCAGCGATAGCAGGCGCCGCGGTCAGCCCAAAACACGCTGGCTTGCCCTTCAAAACGGAAGATGGCCCCGTACACATTGGGTTTACCCAGCAGCACGCACGCGTCGTTGACAAGGTAGCGGGTGGAAAAATTGTCGGTACCGTCCACGACCACGTTGTATTCCCGAATCAGGTCGAGGGCATTGTCGCGGGTCAAACGCGTTTCATGGGGTTCGACGCGGACGTGCGGGTTGATATCCTGCAGCCGGTCCTGGGCCGAGGCCACTTTTGCCCGACCCACGTCTTTGGTTCCATGCAGGATCTGACGCTGGAGATTGGAGGCGTCCACGCGGTCGAAATCGACGATGCCAATCGTGCCGACACCGGCCGCCGCGAGGTACAGGCCTGTCGGCGAGCCCAGTCCCCCGGCGCCGATCATCAGCACGCGGGCTTGCTTGAGTTTGGTTTGGCCTGCCGCGCCGATCTCGGGCAGGATCAAGTGGCGGTGGTACCGAATTTGTTCCGCCGGCGACAATTCAGGCGACATGTTCAGCCTTTCCCATGTCCAGCACGTACAGGTCCGATTGCTCTGGATCGCGTTGAAAGCCCATGAGTTCCAGGTAGCGGTTGTGGACCGGGTTTCCGCTGGGGCTTTCGACGATGCGGATGCCGTTTTCGATAAACACCTCCCGTTTCACGCCGAACAGGAACTTCGCGATTTTGAAGTCCCGGTATTTCGGAATCGCAAAGTCCAGCAGGATCCGGGCGCGATCCGGCGCGACGCGCGTCCCCACCACTAAACCGGCAGGCACCGCGTTCCGCAGGATGAAGACCGGCACCCACTGATCGTTGGCCTGGAAATCGAAGCTGGGTTGAAAGCGGCGGATTTGGTCCTGATAAAAATCCAGGAAGTAGTGCAGGTAAGGGCTGTCGTGGGGCACTTGCAGCAATTGAAAGAACTCCCGCGTATTCCGCATCCGGTACAGGTGGATTGAGTTGATGATAACGATGGCGGTATTCATGATCACGACCGGCGGCGCACCGATTAGCAAGCCGTACACGCCGAACGTGGCGGCGCCGATCAAGTTGATGATGCGCAGTTTGATTACCGCACTCATCATTAACGAGATGACAATCAGGGCCGAGCCCACATAGCCGATTAGTTCGAAATACCAATGCATGAGCAGTCCTTTCGTCCCCGCGCTGCCTTGCGCACTCGGGGCGCTCGGTATCTATGCTGGCGAAACGTCGGATACGGGTCAAGTCGAAGCGCGCGGGCGTTTGCCCCGAGCCTTTTCGGTGCAAGCTGATCGATTAAGTGTATCCGTTTAAGCGTGGCGGCGCCAGAAAAGCGTGGGTACAGGCCCGGAGCACCGCACGTTGGCCGATCATCATTTTCCCCATTCCGGGTTTCCGCTTGATCGATCTTGTCCGTTCACGTTATCCTTGTTCCGTCGTTTCCGATTAGGAAAACGGAGGGGGAATACTATGTGCGGAATATGTGGTGAAATACGCTTGGACGGATCAGCGCCAGCGGTGACAGCGATTGATCAAATGACCGCTCGCATGACATCGCGCGGGCCGGATGACATGGGCCTGTACATGCGTGCGCAGATGGGGTTTGGCCATCGCCGCCTGAGCATCATTGACCTGTCCACCCACGCTCAGCAACCGATGCTCGACAACGGGTTGGGCCTTGGCATTGTCTACAACGGCGAAATCTACAACTACCGCGAACTCCGCGACGAGCTAATTGCAAAAGGCTACGCCTTCTTCTCGCACGGGGATACGGAAGTTATTCTCAAGGCCTATCATGCGTGGGGCGAGGATTGTGTGAAGCGATTCTACGGCATGTTCGCCTTCGTGATCTGGGAACGGGATACCGGTCGCGTTTTTTGCGCCCGTGACCGTTTGGGCATCAAACCGTTCTATTATACCAACTCTGGTCAGGCCTTCCGCTTTGCGTCGTCCTTGCCGGCCTTGCTGGCGCCAAACGATTTGCCGCGGGAAATTGATCCGGTGGCTTTACACTATTACATGCACTTTCACTCGGTCGTGCCTCCGCCACATACAATGGTAAAGGGTATCTTTAAATTGCCTCCGGCCTCCACCTTGGTGATTGAGCCGAACGGACAACGGCGGGAATCGGTCTATTGGCAGGTGGACTATGCCCCCGATCCGCAGGAACGTTCGGAGGAGGAATGGGAGGCATTGACCTTGACCGCCTTGCGCCGGGCCGTTGAACGCCGATTGGTTGCG
This sequence comes from Kiritimatiellia bacterium, assembly GCA_007123265.1. Taxonomy (GTDB): domain Bacteria; phylum Verrucomicrobiota; class Kiritimatiellia; order SLAD01; family SLAD01; genus SLAD01. The sequence continues at coordinate 551 of SKLK01000056.1, read as the reverse complement.
GATGTGCCGGTGGGCGTGCTGCTTTCGGGTGGTGTGGATTCCAGCTTAATCGTCGGTTTATTGGCCGAGGCCGGCCAACATGGGCTACAGACCTTTTCGATCGGTTTCGAATCGGTCGGTGAGGAGCAGGGCGATGAATTCCAATACTCCGATGTCATTGCCCAGCACTTCAGCACCACGCACCACAAGATTCGCGTCGACGCCGAACGCACCTTACCGGCCATGCAGGCCTGTGTGCGGGCGATGGCGGAACCCATGGTCAGCCATGATGTGATCGGCTTCTACCTACTCTCTGAGGAGGTGGCCAAGCACGTGAAAGTGGTACAAAGCGGCCAAGGCGCGGATGAGGTTTTTGGCGGGTACCATTGGTATCCGCCGATGCTCACCAGTACCGATCCCGTCCAGGATTATGCCAAGGTCTTTTTCGATCGCGATCATGCGGACTACGCCCGCCTGATTCAGCCCGAGTGGGTCGAGGAGGACTACAGCCGCCAATTTGTGGAGGCTTACTTCAAGCGACCCGGCGCAGCGACGGCAGTGGATCAAGCCCT
>SKLK01000183.1 GCA_007123265.1 Kiritimatiellia bacterium | reverse complement strand
TCAGGCGGGGCCGAGCGCAAGGCGCGCGGGACGGGGCTGGACTCATGTCCGCACCGGCCCGCGCAACACCGCGATCGGGTCTGGCTGGCGCGTGACCCACGCGACCCTTTTGGCCAACGCAAACCATAAGAGCCAAGAATACATAGTTTCTCTGTCCCCTATCCTCCCTTGTCCCCTATCCTCCCTATCCTGCACCGCGAATAAATCAACACGCTCTCCAGCCGGTCAATGTCACGTTTTCTTGATTTCAGACAGCGCAGCCAAGGCCCGCTCCCGTCCCGCTTTATGATCCACGATCGGCCCGGGATAACGATCGGCAGGCGGCGGTGAGGCCGCAGTCCAAGGCTCGTGCACCGCGTCATCGGGTATGTCCTTCACTTCCGGCACCCAGTGGCGCACATACGCCCCAGCCTGATCAAATTTGTGCCCTTGGAGCATTGGGTTGAAGATCCGGAAGTAGGGGGCGGCATCCGCGCCACATCCGCCGGCCCATTGCCAGCCAAGCGTGTTGTTCGCCAAATCTGCGTCCACCAAGGTATCCCAAAACCAACGCGCGCCCGCCTGCCACGGTAGCAACAGATGCTTGACCAAAAACGAGGCGACAACCATGCGTACCCGGTTATGCATCCAGCCGGTGCGCCACAATTGCCGCATACCGGCGTCGACAATCGGGTAGCCCGTACGCCCGCGTTGCCACGCCCGCAAGGTGTCTGGATCGTCGCGCCATGGGAAATCCGCAAATTCCGCTCGCAAGGGCTGTTCCGGCGTATGCGGAAAATGAAAGAGTAAATGGTGCGCAAACTCGCGCCAACCGACTTCACGCAAATAGAATTCACCATTGGCGACAACACCACGCTGGTTGTTTTCGGCGATCGCTTGCTGGATCCGATGCCAAATTTGGCGCGGCCCGATCTCGCCAAAATGAAGATGCGGAGACATACGGGACGTCGCGGATTCAGCCGGAACATCTCGCCGCTGCTTATACTGCGCCATCGCCCCGTCTGCAAACCGGTCCAACAATGCCGCTGCGCTGGCTTCGCCCGGTGTCCACGTCTCATACAACCCCTCGTCCCAAGCGATGGTGGGCAGTAGCCGAAGATCGCCCACCGCTTCGGAAGTCGGCCACGCAGCAGGCGCAGTCAGTCGGCGGGGCGGAGCGGACGGCGCATCGGGTTCGTCCCGGGACAGACAGGATTTCCAGAATGGTGTAAATACCTGAAAGGGACGGCCGGATTGATTCTGCACGGCACCCGGCTCAAACAACAAGGCCCCGTTAAACGATCGGGCGCTGTACCCACCATCGCGCAAATCAACTTTCAATGCCGTATCGCGTTGAATCAGCGCCGGCTCGTAAAGTCGGTTCCAGTAGACGGAATCCGCATCCGCCTCCAACAAGAGCTCCCGCAAGGTTTGAACGGTGGGGCCACGCCGGATAAGGAGTCGACTACCCATACTTTCCAGTTGCTTCCGCAATGCCACCAGCGAATGATGCAACCACCAACAGGATGCCGCACCCGGCTCCCAAGGCGACTCCTCTTCCGGCGCCCAAATGAACACCGGCACGATGGGACGCTCCGTCGCTACGGCAGCGGCCAATGCCGGATTGTCCGACACCCGCAAATCACGGCGAAACCACACAAGTATTGACTTCATCTTCATGTACAATCAGGTCGGAACTGCCCTTCGAAGCTTTCACACCAACTGCAAAAACCGCCCAGCCCCGTGCGAGAATCAGGGCACGTTTTAGGTTGCCACACAGGACAAGCACTAGATAGGGTTTTTGCATACAGATTTCGTTCGCCGAATCGAGCGATCACCTCATACCTATGAGTAATTTATGACCGGACCCCCCTGCTGAGGGGCCTTGCCGGAAAGGATCAATGAAAACAACGAAACAGGGGATACGATTTAAATGAATACACTGTGGAATACGATCAGTGAGTACAGCATCGCCGGTAATGAGCTTTGGCGAATCATCATCCTCTTTCTGGCCGTCTTGGCCGGCTTGATTGTTGGCAAGATTGCCCGCGTCTGGCTTGAAAAAGTGGGCCAAAAACAAAAGGATAGTGGCCACCCACTGGCCGGCATCGTCTTCGACGCCATGGCCAAGCCCACGGTGATGATCACGTTTGTGATCGGCTTGCGCATTGGTATGACCAGCTTGAAATTGAATGAGACGTTGACGGGCTGGAGCGAGTCGATCGTCAACGTCCTGATCGTGCTCAGCATCGGCTATGTAGCCTATCGCCTCGTAGACGTCGTGACGTACTGGTTGGATAAGGCTGCGCGGCTGACCGGCAGCAAGTTGGATGAAATGCTGGTGCCGTTGGTTCGCACCAGCTTGCGGGTCACCATCTGGGTGCTGGTCCTCCTGCAAATCGGTACAACGTTAAGCGACAAACCATTGACCTCGGTGTTGGCCGGTCTCGGTGTCGGCGGCGTGGCCTTGGCACTGGCCGCCCAGGATACGATCAAGAATTTCTTTGGCTCGCTGGTGCTGTTCGCCGACAAACCCTTCGAGCTGGGCGACCGGATTACGGTGGACGGCTTTGACGGCCCTGTCGAGGAAGTAGGCTTCCGGTCCACCCGGATTCGTACGCTGGAAGGGCATGTGGTGACCTACCCAAATGGCGAACTGGCCAATAAACCGATTCTCAATGTGAGCAAACGCCCTAACATCCGCCGGATCATGAACATCACGATTACCTACGACACCCCGCCCGAAAAAGTGCAGGAAGCGGTGAAAATCGTTAAGGACATCCTCAAAGATCACGAGGGCATGAATCCCGACATGCCGCCGCGCGTGGTCTTCAACGATCTCAACTCGGCGTCGTTAAATATCTTTGCCATCTACTGGTATCACCCGGCTGATTGGTGGGCCTACAATGCACTGAACGAACGCGTGTGCTTCGAATTGTTGCGACGCTTCAATGAGGCTGGGATCGAATTTGCGTTCCCAACGCAAACGCTATTCCTCGCCGGCGACAGCCAGCGACCGCTAAATGTGGGGATTCAATCCCTGCCCGACGGCCAATCGCTGAACTAACGCGGCGACTATTTCGTCACTGCCCGCCGGAATCCACCTGTGCAAGCAGGTGGATTCTGCGCTATACTGGCGGCATGATTATGCCCGATAAAGTTAAGCGGAAGCTGCAACAGTTACCGGACCAGCCTGGAGTCTATTTCATGCGCGATCAGCATGGAAAAATCATCTACGTCGGCAAAGCCGCCTCGCTGCGGAAACGGGTCCGTTCGTACTTCCGGCAAGGTACCCTGCGCTCGGCCGAGCCGAAATTACGCGGGCTGATCCGAAGTATCGCTGATTTCGATGTGTTAGTCCTGGGCTCGGACGCCGAAGCCACGATCACGGAAGGACGTTTGATTAAGGAGTATCGCCCCCGCTACAATGTACTGTTCCGCGACGACAAGCGCTTCATTCTGCTGCGACTTGACCCGAATGAACCGTTTCCCCGGTTCACCACCTGCCGCATCCGCAAAGACGATGGCGCACTTTACTTCGGGCCGTATGCCCAGTCTGCAGCGGCCTACGTGGCGAAGGAGTTTCTCGAAAAAAAGTTCGGCTTGCGGGTCTGTCGTCCGCGTGAACCCGGCCCGCCGGAGTATAAGCATTGTATGAACGACATCATTCGCTTCTGCTCCGCACCGTGTATAGGCAAAATATCCCCGCCGGCCTACCGCGAACGCGTCCGCGAAGCCATCGCATTCATGAACGGAGAACGACCGGAATTACTCAAAGAAATCCGGGCCGCGATGGAAGCGGCGGCTGAATCACAGGATTTCGAGCAGGCGGCAGCTCTGCGGGACACGTTATTCTTTCTTCAAGAAGCGGTGAAGCGACGCATACGTGGCGAAAAATCCCTCGCCTTGAAGGCGGAGGAAGCCACGTCGGGCGTGCTGGAATTGCAAGAGGCCCTGCGCTTGCCGAAACCGCCACGCGTAATTGAGACCTATGACATCTCCAATATCTCCGGCACCTTCGCGGTCGGCAGCATGGTGTGCGCCGTTGACGGGCTCCCGCAACGTAATCGATATCGCCTATTCCGGATCAAAACAATCGAAGGCAGCGACGACCCGGCCATGATGGCGGAGGTGATACGCCGACGCTACGCGCGCGTGATTGAGGAGAAAGGTGATCTACCCGACCTCATCATTGTCGACGGCGGCATCACCCAATTGCGGGCGGCCCGACGCGAATTGGATGGGCTCAGCCTACAGGACGTGCCTGCAATCGGCCTGGCCAAGCGCTTTGAAGAAATCTATCCCATGGCCATGGCCTATGAGTCGACTAAACAAGATGGATACAGGGTGCAGACGAATCCGATTCGATTATCCGAAGACTCGCATGCACTGAAAATCTGCAAACAAATCCGCGATGAAGCGCACCGCTTCGCCCTCACCTACCACCGTCGCCTGCGCATGAAGCGACTACGCGAATCGATATTGGACGAAGTCCCCGGAATAGGCGAAAAGCGAAAGCTACAAGTACTCAACCATTTCGGTTCGCTCGCCCGATTGCGCCGTGCCTCGCAAGCCGAAATCGAAACCATACCCGGCGTCGGCCCGACGATGGCGCGACACATTCGCGAGACACT